>SLED01000235.1 GCA_007124945.1 Salinibacteraceae bacterium
ATCATGGGCTCGTGCGTTGCCGGTGGCGCTTATCTGCCCATCATGAGTGACGAGGCGCTTATAGTAGAGGGCACGGGCTCCGTGTTTTTGGCCGGTCCCTACCTGGTGAAGGCTGCGATCGGAGAAGACGTGGATGCGGAGACACTGGGGGGCGCCCGGACGCAGTCAGACATCTCCGGGGTTACCGATTATAAAGTACCGGATGATGAAACGTGCCTGGATAAGGTGCGGGAGTTGGTTTCGCACCTCGGAGAGCGCGAACGCGCCGGATTTACGCGTACGGAGCCCGAAGCGCCTGCGTTTGATGCGGAGGAGCTGTACGGCATCATCCCGGAAGGTAGCAATCAGCCCTACGAAATGCGGGAGGTTCTCGCCCGGCTGATTGATGCCGGATCGTGGACGGAGTACAAGCAGGGGTATGGCCAGACCATCCTCACCGGATACGCGCGCATTGATGGATGGAGCGTAGGAATTGTAGCTAATCAGCGATCTGTCGTGCGTGCCCAGACCGGAAAACGATCCCGCTCTGATGAAATGCAAGCCGGCGGGGTTATCTACTCCGACTCTGCTGACAAGGCGGCACGCTTCATCATGAACTGCAACCAGAAGCGCGTACCGCTGGTCTTTCTTCAAGACGTTACCGGGTTTATGGTCGGCGCCCGTGCTGAGCATGGCGGCATCATCAAGGATGGCGCCAAAATGGTCAACGCGGTGTCGAACTCCGTCGTACCCAAATTTACCGTCGTGGTCGGCAATTCCTACGGAGCCGGAAATTACGCAATGTGTGGGCGCGCGTACGACCCTCGGCTGATATGCGCCTGGCCAACCGCGAAAATCGCCGTGATGGGGGGATCCCAGGCAGCTAAAGTATTACTTCAGATCGAGGTGAGAAAGCTGGAGAAGCAGGGTAAGGAGCTTACGGAAGAGGAAAAGAACACACTGCTTGATACCATTGAGCAGCGGTACGAAACGCAAACCACGCCCTATTATGCCGCGGCAAGGTTATGGGTTGATGAAATTATCGATCCGACGTCAACGCGTGCCTGGCTCAGCCGTGGTATAGAGCTGGCAGATCACAATCCGGAGCTGCCGCAGTTTAATCCCGGTGTCATCCAAACCTGATTCGGCCGCCGCGCCCGTGTTCATGAAGCGTTTCGAAGAGCTCTTCGCCGAGCTGCAAGCCAAGGTAGCCTCCCAGGATCCGAAATCCGGGACGGTGAAGGCGGTCGCCGAAGGACGGCACTCCATCGGTAAGAAACTGCTTGAGGAAGCGGGGGAGGTATGGATGGCAGCCGAGCATGAAAGCAAGGAGCGAACTGCCGAAGAAATATCGCAGCTCCTGTATCACATCCAGGTGATGATGATCGCTTGCGACCTGGATCTTGAGGATGTGTACGAGCATCTGTAGCGGCCATCACTACAACCCGGGCAGTCACCTCAATCTGAGTACCCGTTCAAACAACTTTTTGCAATCATCTATGCTGAAAATTGCCCTGCCGAATAAAGGAGCTCTTTCCGATGGAGCACTGCGCCTGGTGCAGGAGGCGGGTTATCATTGTGATCGCAGCAAGCGCGACCTGCTGGTACGAGACATCAGCAACGACGTTGAATTTTACTTTCTGCGTCCCAGGGATATCGCGATTTACGTAAGCAATGGCGTGTTAGATCTCGGGATTACAGGTAGGGATCTGGCCCTGGACAGCCGGGCAGAGGTGGACGAACTGCTGTCGCTCAACTTCGGACGGGCAAAGTTCTGCTATGCGGTACCCCGGGAAACAGACCTCACGCCGGAAAATTTCGCTGGACTACGCATTGCGACCTCGTACCGCAACCTCGTTGAGGATGATCTTGAGAAGCGAAACATAGACGCCCAGGTCGTCCATTTGGATGGTGCCGTCGAAATCGCCATCAAAATGGGAGTGGCTGATGCAGTGGCCGATGTAGTGCAGACGGGCCGGACCCTTGAGCAGGCTGGCCTCGAACCCACCGGAGAGCCCATTCTTGACACCGAAGCCGTGCTGATCGCCCGAAATGGTAGGGCGCAGTCAGGTAATTTGGCGAGACTGTTTGTAGAGCGCGTTCAAGGTATATTGCTCGGCCGCGAATACGTGATGGTGGAATACGACATAGAGAAAAAATATTTAGCACGGGCGTCAGAGATCACGCCCGGCATTGAATCCCCGACCGTGGCTCCGCTCAGCAAGGAGGGCTGGGTGGCGGTTAAGGCAATGGCACGAGAGAAGAACGTCAACCATATCCTGGACGAACTCTCGGCACTTGGTGCGAAGGGCATCATCATCACCGAGATCCGTACCTGCCGTATCTGATATGCCGCGCCCTGCAGTTGAAGTTTTACTTCAGGTGCAGCAGGCGTCCTTCGTTTAGAAGTGGTATGCGCCTTCTTCGTCGCCAAGATCTGTTGCGCGAAAGTTTTCTCGGGCAGCCAGCACTTCGGGCATCTTCTCGCCGGGAGGCAGGTGTACGAGCAGAAGACGCCGGGCCTGCGCTTTCGCTGCGACTTCCGCAGCCTGCGATATCGAAGAATGGCCGTCCCCTTCACCATTTGCCTCATGCACGAGGATATCCGCCTCGTGGGCAAGACAGGCAATATCTGGAGCCGGTTCTGTATCACACGAGTAGGCCACGCTTCCGCCGGTAAACTGGCTTTCAACACGTAATCCGATGACCGGTACACCGTGGATTCCGGGAGACGCGGTTATTCTCCACGTCTCATTCTCCAGCACACTTGCGTTAGCCTCAAGCTCTACTTCATTCCACTGGAGCTCGGGCATGCCATCCCAGCCACTCGTATCAAAGGTGTTGAACGTCGCTCGGGCTTGCTCCAGGGCCGAGGAAATGCCATAGATGGGGAGCGGCCTGTCTCTTCCGGCCAGCCATAGTTTCTCAATGAGCAGCGGGAAGCCGCTCACATGATCGGGATGTTGATGCGTGATGATGAGCGCATCGATTGAATCGACCGGCAGTCCGGCAGACAGCGTGCGGTGAATTACGTCGCCACCGCAATCGACGAGAATGGTGGAGCCGTGCTCGTGGAATCCGAGCATGGTGGTGGTGCGGTGCGGATCGGTATACGCCGCACCGGTGCCGAGCAGATGGAGAGTGGCCATCGGTAAGCTGGATTAACGTGAGCGAGCAACCGTGAAGGCGACAAGGTCTACGAGCGCGTCCCGGGCCGGAGTAGGTGGCAGCGAGGCGAGTTGATGCAGGGCATCCCGGGCGTGCTGCCGCATCGCATTTCGCGCGTAATCGATACCACCTCGCTCCTGTACGAAGCGCCGAATACGCTTAATGTCGTTCCAATCCTTCTCGTCCTGCCGAACGATCTTTAGAATCGCCCGGCGCTCCTTCTTAGAAGAAGAACGCAGGGCATGAATCAGTGGCAACGTGATCTTTTTCTCCTGCAGATCGATCCCGAGCGGTTTGCCAACATCTGCGGTGCCGAAATCGAAGAGGTCGTCTCGAATCTGAAAGGCCAATCCCAGAGACTCTCCGAACGCTCGCATCTGCTTAATGCGCTCCTCCGATGCGTCCACACTATAGCCGCCGGACATCGTGCAGGCAGCAATTAATGACGCTGTTTTGTCGGAGATAATCCGATAGTACGTATCCTCATCGATATTTAAGTGACGGGACTTTTCAATCTGGAGCAGTTCCCCCTCGCTCATACGGCTAACGGCCTCAGAGAGGATGTGCAGTAGCCGGTAGTCTTTGTGAGAAAGCGAGAGTAGCAGGCCCTGGCTAAGAAGGAAATCCCCCATCAGCACCGCGATTTTATTCTTCCAGAGCGCGTTGATCGAGAAGAGGCCACGACGCTCCTGCGCATCGTCCACCACATCGTCATGCACGAGGGTGGCCGTATGCATTAGTTCGACAAGCGCTGCGCCACGGTAGCTTGTTTCTGTGATACCGCCGCAGGCCTTGGCTGTAAGCAGGACCAGCGTTGGGCGGATGCGCTTCCCTTTCTGGCGAAGGATGTACTGCGTGATCTTGTCGAGCAGCCCGACCTCCGAGCGCATCGCTTCGCGGAAGTACTCGTCGAATTCTTTGAGCTCATCAGCTACGACGCGTTGAATGTCGTAGAGTGAGGGAGCGGGACTGTCCAGTACCTCCGCGGACAGCTCTGATGATGACAGTGGAGAGTCGGCCATCGCGTTGACTTTCAGAAATAATTGAAATCAACCGAATATACGACACGACCGATGCACTGTTTGGGGTTGCGTTGGGGAAGAATATGCGTAGATCCACTATCAGCCGAAGGAATAGGCACTTCGGCGGAGCAAAAACAGGAAGAAGGGAACGCCGCAAAGCGCCGTTACCACACCTACTGGAAGCTCTGTTGGAAGGACAGACCGGGCAAAGAGGTCTGCCCAGACGAGGAAAAATGCCCCGGCCAGAAAGCTAAGTGGCACGAGTTTGCGGTGCGGGACTCCTACGAGCATCCGCACGGCGTGTGGAACGATTAATCCTACAAATCCGATAGCTCCGGAGATGGCCACGAGCGTGCCCGTTACAAGGGCGGCAAGGCCAATAAGCGCCTTCTTGGCCACCTCAACGCGCACCCCGAGGCTCTGTGCAGGCTCCTCACCCACCAGCATTGCATCGAGCGGCCTCGCCAGAGCTACGAGTGCTACGAGCCCGAAAGCGGTGACAATCGTTGGGGCGATTAGCATCTCCCACCGCATCCCCGAGAGTGAGCCCAGCAGCCAGAAAAGTATGGCCCTGAGTTTGTCGGGTTCGGGTGACGCCAATGTGATAAACGACGTTACCGAAGCCATCATGGCTGACATCGCTACGCCGGCCAGCAGTAATCGGGCGACCGAGATGCCCGAACGCCCCCGGGCGACCAGGTAGACGATGGTGATGGCCAGCAGGCCGCCGAGAAACGCTGCTACCGGCATGGAGAACGTCCGGGCGATTACAGCCGGGAGGAAGCCGAGATAGAAAAGCGATGCCCCGGCTGAGGCTCCGCTTGAGATGCCCAGAAGGTAGGGCTCCGCCAGCGGATTTCGCACCAGCGTCTGCATGGCCACGCCAATGATGGAAAGGCCACCACCGACGAGCATGGCCGCCAGCACACGGGGCATCCGGAGGTCCCACACAATGCGATGGACGGTCTGGTCCGGCGCCTCCAAACCGCCAAGCCCGAGACGATAGACCAGGACGTGGTAAACGTCTCCAATGTCTACCGAGGCGCTACCAAAAGCTACCGCCACACCCAGCGACACGGCCAGTGCCGCCAGCAGAACACCACCAAGTAGTAGGGGGCGTGTCATGGCAGGTTTGGGAGGTAAGCTTCGGGCAGGGCCAGTGAATCTTGATGTATGGCGCGGGCCATCTTCTTCACGCCGCGAAGCACGCGCGGGCCGGGCCGCGTAACGAGCGACGGATCGATCGTGTAGACCCTATCTTCGGCCACCGCCGGCACGATGTCCCAGGTAGGATGCTTTGCAAGAAGGTCGCTCGCGCCATAATCTGGGCCGAAGGTGCCGATGATGATATCGGGTTTCTCGGTGAGCACGTACTCTTCGCTCAGCACGGGAGCAGCCATCGGAAAGCTGGACGTCACACTCTTTCCACCGGCCACCTCAATGAGCTCGTGTACGTAGCTGCCCTCACCATACGAATAGAGCGTTTCGTCTCCGATCAGAAAGAGAACCGTCGGGCGGTGCGAAGCCTGTGAGGTAAGCGAGCGGATCTTTTCGAGCTGGGCCATCAACGTGTCAGCAGCTGTCTCAGCCGTGTCGGTCCGACCCGTCAATTCGCCAAGCGAACGCAGCGTGCGCCCGATATCCTCAAGCGAACGGTATTCAAGAAAATAAGTCGGCACACTGACGGCGGCAAGGGTTTCCGCATCGCGTTCGTTGTTTACTTCCGCATTCGCCAGAACGAGGTCTGGCGTAAGCTCCACGATTCCCTCGTAGTCAAGGGGCAAGGCGTTTATACGGGGCAGCGACGCTACCACATCTGGCGGGTAGTCATCCGAGACGCCCACGCCAACAAGTGTTGCGCTGGCGTCGATGAAAACGAGTTGCTCGGTAATGTTGGGAGCCAGCGGAATAACCCGCTCAGCCGGGATTGTGAGCGATACATCCCGTCCGAGGTCATCCTGGCGCACATCCTGTTCCTCGGTATCGGATGCGCACGCAGCAAAGAGCAGCAGGAGCGAAGCCAGGCTTGAAAAAAGGAGACGGCGCAATGAGCAGTAGAATGATTGACGAAAAAAAAGGCTTGTGGTGAATGCAAGGGAATCGGGCATGATCCATGCGAATACATTGATGAGCGTCAACGGCAGAGAGATTCGCAACGCTCCGGAACGAAATCACCTGAACCGTCGCTGGTGACTCCACCTTGCCTCTATGGTAGTGGTAGAATGCACCTGTCCTGGATTTAATGTGGGTGAAATTTGCCGATAACCCCCCCGAGCCGCGTCATGCCAACTGCCCCGGGATGCCGCGCTCAACAAATAATTGATTCCTGTCCACGCGCTGCCACACTCCTGAAGTTATGAAGAAGCGCATCTTCATCGTCGATGATGAGCCCAAAATCGGCGATTTGTTTGTAAACGTATTACGCCGAGATGGCTTCGAGGCGAAGTCTTTCGTAAATCCGGGAAGTATGCTCGCGGAGGTGGATGAGGGTATGATCCCTCACGTCATCATCGCCGATCTGATGATGCCCGACATGAATGGGATCGAGCTGCTGGAGGAGCTTGACACTCGTGACCTCTCGTTACCCGTGCTCATCATGACAGCTCACTCGTCGGTGCAGACCGCGGTGGAGGCGATGCGGCTTGGGGCGTTTCACTACCTTCAGAAACCCGTAAATCTGGAGGAAATGCGGGCGCTCCTGGATAAGGCGCTGGCCCTCTACGACGAGGACACCATCGACGAATCGCCTTCCGGGGCATCACAGACCGAGCGTTCGGGCAACAAGAAGAAGTCTGGAGGTAAGGGGCAGTTCACGCTCGACAGTATTCTGGGCGATAGCCCGGCAATCCAGGAGGTACGCGATACGATAGAAACGCTCCGTTCGGTGCCCAACACCATCGTGCTGATAACCGGAGAAACCGGCACCGGAAAGAATCTTGTCGCTCGCACCATCCACGATACGTCGGCCTACAATGCGGGCCGGTTCATGGATATCAATTGCGCTGCTCTGCCGGATAACCTGTTAGAGGCTGAGCTTTTCGGGTACGAGAAGGGCGCGTTTACGGATGCCCGAGACTCGAAACCGGGACTACTGGAGGTGGCGGATGGGGGAACCGTCTTCCTCGACGAAATAGATTCTATGAGCATGTCGCTTCAGGCGAAGTTGCTCTCTTTTCTGGAGAGTCGCACCTTTCGGCGGTTAGGCGGCGTCGACGATATCCGGGTTACGACCCGCATTCTCTGTGCAACAAACTCCTCGCTGGAAGAGAAGGTGGCCGAGAAGGAATTCCGGCGCGATCTCTATTATCGAATAAACGTCGTGAAGCTGCATCTCCCACCACTCCGCACGATGGGGGACGACATCATCACGATCGCCAATGAAGTTCTCCAGTCCTTTGCCAACGAGTTCGATCGCCCCCTCGAAGGTTTCACCGAAGAAGCCATCGAGAAACTGAAGACGCACCCGTGGACGGGAAACGTTCGTGAGCTTCGCAACGTGATCGAGCGCGCGACGATCTTCGCCCAGTCGGACAAGATTACCGCCAATGAATTGCTGTTGCCCGATCCCGACAATCCACTCCTCGGTGGTGCTACAGGCGGGGCGTTCCGTTTTCCTGAACGGCGTTCACTCGAAGATCTCGAGCGAGCCTATATCAAGCATGCACTGGAGACGATAGATGCCACCTACGCTGAGATCTCAGAGATGCTTGGAATCTCCAAAAAAACATTGTGGGAAAAGCGAAAGCGCTACAATCTGGATGAAGCCGTAGATGCGTGATTGCACGATGGATTGCACCTATTACTGGCATTGGCGCATAAAAGACCGCTCTTTCCTACATGAAGATTTAGGACAGATCTTTCGTCAACTGTACTACTTGTAGTGGATTACTTGACTATGCGAGTGTGGTCGTCGTATACTGCCTGCTCATTAAGGTAGTAGCTCGCTGTTTACCCCCGGAAGGAAGAGTGTACGGCTTAGCCGATACATTCGTAGTTTTGTGATATGGCGATCTGATCGCACAATCACATTCAGTGTCCATCGAGGAGAGTGAAGTGGTAGAGGCTGCCGCATTCCAGTATCATTTAACACTGTAGCAATTATGGAAGGCCGCGAACAAGGAACCGTTAAATGGTTCAGCAACGACAAAGGCTATGGATTCATCACCCCCGATCATGGTGGCAAAGACCTCTTTGTCCACTACAGTGAGATCAACGTTGACGGTTTCAAAAGCCTCGATGAAGGGGACCGGGTGGAGTACGAAGTGGGCAAAGGTCCGAAAGGGCTGAATGCTCAGGACGTACAGCTTCTGGCATAAGATATTCATTGCGCGACTTGCGCATTACAGCGCCTCATGGCTTCGCGCCGTGGGGCGTTTTTTATTTGCGTTACCAGTGTGTAGATTACAAGGATAAAAGTTGTGAGGCGGTTTTTCGGGCTTCTGCGCCGAACATCCCGAAAGGGCTATGGTTGACGGCGACCAATCAAGGTGGTACCTACGCTTTATACCGCTGGCTGAGAAAGGCCAGCGCTTCGCACGTGTTCGAAATGCGGCATCTGATGGGTTCGCTCATCAGTTCGCGGTTAGTGTCCACGAAGGAAGATGAAGTTAGAGATGCTACCGCATCAACGTTTCAATTTATACAGTAGCAGTTATGCAAGCAAGAGAAGAAGGAACAGTTAAGTGGTTCAGCAACGACAAAGGCTACGGCTTTATCACGCCTGACCACGGTGGCAAAGATCTCTTTGTACACTTTAGCGAAATTAATGTCGATGGCTTCAAGAGTCTCGACGAAGGCGACCATGTTGAGTATGAGGTAGATGAGGGCCCGAAAGGCCTTAATGCCAAGGATGTAATCCTGGTCGGCTAAACCTTTCCGCACATCGCGGTAAGACAGAGCGCCCTTTCTCGCTATAGAGGAGGGGCGCTTTTTTGTGCGTAGCCCGCCGGGCTGTGTAATGGTGTCAGTATGCCGATGGGGCGAGATGCTTCGCTCGCTGTAGTCGTTAAGAATCACCCGGAAGGGAGGGAAGTGTCGCACCAGTTTTTGGGTTCATCGTCGCGTCCAGGAATCATCGGTAGCGCCGTGTCCAGCCCTGTCATCCCAAAGCGTCGACGAGGGATCCCCCGCCCACCGATGTATTTCGACCCTGCGTAGCGACATTGCGCGCCATGTCGTTACGACGCGTGGGTGTGGCGGCCGTCTGCTTTACAGCCTACAACGGTTCATTCGGCGCCAACTCGGGTCCAGAGGGCACCGAGACGGACGCGCCGAGAGGATGTGTAGTGCTGAGGCGTTCGCGCCTGCTCTCTGTGGCCAAAGCTTCGGTCTTGTCATCCTGAACGAAGTGAGGAGCCTGCCCTCGACCCCGATCGAGGAATCTCGCCAGTTCGTTTTAGCTTCAGAGCATCTATTCCAAAGCGCCCGTGTTCAGCTGGTCTCCCATCACTGGTTGTGTACCGGTGTCAATATATCGAAAGGGCGAGATTCTTCGGTCGCTGATGGCTCCCTCAGAATGACTCGGGGTGGAGGGTGGCAGGCGTGTCCCGATCGCACCAGGGGAGGAGAAGCAGGATGCGCCCGTCGCCCTTCGTCTTCGGATTGCAGGGCAATCCTGCGCTCAGGATGACGGGCTGGACCGGTGAAGAAATGGCCGCCGAAGTGCAATTCCTGCGCCCGCCTATTATTTCGTCATGCTGAGCTCAGATCGTGAAGCGATCGAAGACGAACCATGGCGCCGAGATGGCGGCGGCTGTACGCGCGGCCTGAGACGGTCGCGACGGGGAGGGCTGGTGCTGAGGCGCCCTTTCCTACTTCCTTTCGCCAACCATACAGTCTCGCCATCCTGAACGACTTGAAGAGCCTACCCCCGACCCCGGTCGAGGAATCTGGCCGCTTATGCTTAGCTTCAAAGCAGTCGACTCGAAGCGCCAGTTACGAGTTCGTCTATCCGCGAGGATTGCACATCAGTGCCAGCATACCGCTACAGCGAGATTCTTCGCTCGCAAGTCTCGCTCAGAATGGCATTGGGGTGGGAGGAGTAATACGGCTCCCGGACCCTATATTGCGAATCGGAAACACGCGAACATAAGCACCAGATCTCCCGGGGCCGGTGACGAACTCATGTATCATCCTCCAGGGTGATGGCGTGGCGCCCGAAGATAGTGGCCATGCCGTCGAGAAGCTCGGGAGAGGCGTCAACCACGAAGTTGCGGCTGCGAATACGCTGGTGACCGCCGGGTAACTCCGGATCTATCAGGTCGAAGAAGAAGCGGGTGTTGCCGCGGTTACGATCGCACAGGGTTTCCAGATCCTGCATGTCGCGGAGCTGCACGCGATCACGATCAATAGAGAGCACGATGCTCTTGACCATCTGCTCGCGTACTTTCCACATCGGCATTACTTCGCGGACCAGGATCTTAGTACCGCCACCGCGCTGCTCAACCTCTCCACGCACCAGCACGATCTCGTCGACCTTCAAATGAGGCTGAACGCGGTCGAGCACGCTCGAAAAGCATACCAGCTCCGCGTGGCCCGTGTAATCCTCCAGTTGGGCGAAGACGATCGGCTTCCCGTTTCGGGTCGTCCGCTGCTGCACTTCGGTAATAATCCCGAAAACCGTATGCGTCGGCTTGTTGCGCCCATAGCGCCCGTTCGACTCACCGTTATCCTGAGGCTCGGCATCGAACAATGCTTCAGCATCGCCAAGCGGGGCAGAAGCAAAGGCCTCGATCTCCGGGCGGTATCTGTCGAGCGGGTGCCCGGACACGTACATGCCTGTCAGCTCCCGCTCTTCCTTCAGGATGCGGCCGGTTGACCATGGCTCTACAACCGGAAGGTTGGGCTCCATCGTACTGCCCGGAGTCGTAGCATCCCCAAAAAGCGAGTTCTGGCCGGCAGCTTTGTCTACCTGCACCTTTTGCCCATACCGCACGGCGTCGTCCAGCGCCTCTACAAACTGAGCACGGTGCCCCTCCAGTGGGTCGAGGGCGCCAACACGCGCCAGGTTTTCGAGTGCTTTTTTCCCGACAGTCCGCAGGTCGATGGCGGTTACCACATCGAAGATGGTACTGAAGGAGCCCTCTTCCCGTCGGGTTTCGACGATCTCTTCAATCGCTCCAAGCCCCACCCCCTTAATCGCGCCCATTCCCATGCGCACGCGTCCATCATCCACCGTAAAACGGGCTTCGCTGGCGTTGATGGAGGCAGGCAGCACGTCGATGCCCATGCGCTGCGCCTCATCCAGCACTACGCTCAGCTTTTTGGTATCGCCCATATCGTTGGTCATGGCAGCAGCCATGAACTCGGGCGGGTAATGCGCTTTCAGGAAAGCAGTTTGGTACGCAACGATTGAGTAGGCGGCGCTATGGCTCTTGTTGAAGCCGTACCCGGCAAACTTGGCCATCATGTCGAACACCTCGTGTGCTTTCTCTTCCGAGACGCCCCGCTCTTGCGCACCGGCTACGAACACCTTGCGCTGCTTGTCCATCTCCTTCTGCTTCTTCTTGCCCATGGCTCGCCTCAGGAGGTCGGCCTGGCCAAGCGAGTAGCCGCCCATCACCTGCGCCATCTGCATCACCTGCTCCTGAAACACGGGAATGCCGTAGGTGGGCTTTAGAATATCCTCCAGCAGCGGGTGCGGATAGGCTACCTCCTCGCGCCCGTGCTTCCGGTCGATGTAGTTCGGAATCAGATCCATCGGCCCCGGGCGATACAGGGCATTCATCGCGATCAGATCGTTGATCGTCGTGGGCTTTAGCTTCCGAAGCCATTCCCGCATTCCTTCCGACTCAAACTGGAAGATGGCGACCGTCTCGCCACGCTGGAAGAGTTCGTACGTTTTCTCATCGTCAAGCGGAATCTCATCCAGATCAATCTCTACCCCGTGATTTTCCTTCACGAGGTCAAGCGTGTCGTTCAGCACGGTCAGGGTCTTCAGGCCGAGGAAGTCCATCTTCAGCAGCCCGAATTCTTCCACCCAGTCGCCATCGTACTGCGTGGTGATCGTTTTTTCCCCTTTGCTTTTGGCCACGGCTACGGGTACGTACTCGCTTACCTCACCGGGCGCAATGATAACGCCGGCAGCGTGAACGCCAGTGTGTCGTGCGGATCCCTCAAGTACCTCAGCGTAGTGCATCAGCCGCTGGACCTGCCTGTCGTCGTGTTCTTTGAGCTGGCGAAACTCGGGCACTTCGTTGAAGGCCTGGTCCAGATCAACGCCCGGTCCATCCGGCACCAGCTTGGCAATGCGGTCGGCTTCGCTGAGGGGGATGTTAAGCACCCGGGCCACGTCTCGGATGACCGACCGCGCGCCCATCGTTCCGAAGGTCACGATCTGGCAGACGTTTTCGCGGCCGTACTTTTGCACTACGTAATCGATCACCTTACTGCGACCACGGTCGTCAAAGTCGATATCGATATCCGGCATCGATACGCGCTCGGGATTCAGGAAGCGCTCGAAGAGCAGGTCATACTCAAGCGGGTCGATGTTGGTAATGCCGAGGCAGTACGATACCGCACTTCCCGCCGCTGATCCTCGTCCCGGGCCCACGCGTACGCCAAGCTCGCGAGCAGCATCGGTAAAATCTTGCACGATTAGGAAGTAGCCGGCATATCCCATCTCCTGGATGATGCCCAGCTCGTGGTCGATTCGTTCCCGCACGCGCTCACTCACCTCTCCATACCGCTTGCGCGCGCCCTCATATACAAGATGCCGGAGATAAGCGTCCATGTCGTCCCCAAAATCATCGGGGATGGGGTAATGGGGCATCAGAAGATCGCCCATCGGGAGCTCAAACTTGCATTTTTCCGCAATCTCCCGAGACGTTTCGAGCGCTTCTCGCTGGAGGTCGGAGGGAAGCGAATCCAGCGCGGCGGCCATTTCCTCCGTGTCCTTCAGGAAAAACTGGTCGTTTTCGAAGCGCATCCGGTTTGGATCGTTGTAATCCTTACCGGTTTGCAGGCAGAGTAGCACATCCTGTGCTTCCGCATCCTCCTGGTTGACATAGTGGACGTCGTTTGTGGCCACTACCTTGACGTCATATTCTTTGGCCCATTTGAGCAGCACCGCGTTGCATTCGTGCTGGTCCTCAATGCCATGATCCTGAATCTCGATGTAGTAATCATCTCCGAAGATATCGAGATAGTGTTCGAAGACGTCGCGGGCAGCTTCCTCTCCGCGCTTCAGGATGGTTTGCAGGACTTCGCCCTGCAGGCAGCAGGTCGTGGCGATGAGGCCTTCGCTGTGCTCACGGAGGATGTCCTTATCAATACGGGGCTTGTAGTAGTAGCCGTCGGTGTACGATAGCGAGGATAGCTTGATAAGATTCTGGTAGCCAGTCGGGCCTTTGGCAAACAGCACCTGATGATAGCGGGTGGAGTCCTGTTTGTCGTCCATGCCGCTGGGCGTCATGTAGAACTCCGAGCCAATGACCGGCTGGACGCCGATGCGCCGGGCAGTAGTGTAAAACTCCGGGACGCCAAACAGATTTCCATGATCGGTGATGCCCATGGCTGGCATCTCCATCTGGTTGGCCCGTTGCAGCAGCTGCTTGATTTGCGCTGCACCGTCAAGAAGTGAGTACTGCGTGTGACAGTGGAGGTGACAGAAGTCGGCCATAGAAAGCGTGGGTTCGGAGGGGATAGCACCGTAAGGTCGGTTCTGAGAAGGCGCGGATCAAGTCTGCGCACAACTCTTTAGCAAATGTTGCCATGCGCTTCTACTGTACGTGCCTGACCTGACTCCTATCCATATGATGTACGTTTTTTGCCTGGATGATTATCACGTGGGTGATCCGCATTTTCTACAGTCGCTTGCGCGAGAGATAACGGGTAGCAGACCGAACCCGCCTCGCATTCTGATGGTGCACGGCAGCGGCGAGGCTGCCGAGCGTGCGCTCGAAGGCCAGGGCAGGTTTCGCAAACGAACGGAAGGGGTCCTTGCCATAGGGTCGGCAGAAGAGGCGGCCATTGTGGATCGCGCAACGCGGCAGGCCAACCAGAAGGTGGTAGACACATTGACCGACGAGATCGTGCCGGCGGTAAGCGTGCAGGGCGATGCGCGCAATCTCTTTGTGCACACCGATTCCGGGGTACAGGTAGGCTCTACGGGGTGGCTACGAGATCTCGTAGAGAATGAGGGGGTACCCGTTATCTCCAGTATTGCACGTCATCCGCAGACGGGTGGCGCGCGCGAGGTGAGCCTCGCGGAAGCAGTTGTGGCGCTTGCCGGCGCCCTCGATTCTAATGACCTGCAGATCGTGGCTTTTGTTCGGTCGCAGGGGCGCAACCTGTTCGATAAGCGCGACACGCCTATTGGTGTACGCGACCTTCCTGATGAGAAAGCAATTCCTGCAAGGGATACAGTAGTTCGGGCCGTAGAACGCGGGCAGCAGGTACTTCTTACCACGCCAACCTTCTTTTTTGGGTCAGATTCCGGGCGTGGCAGGGCGGTTATAGCGTAGAGTTTCGGTGAAATAGATTGATTTGAGGGATGTAGCCCTTCAATATCAGCGAAAAACGAGAGCGCAGGCTTGACACCCCTATGTCGGAGCCCTATGTTTTGCCCTGTTCACATGAAACGTGACGTGCTTTTTTACAATCAAATTTAGTCGATCCAGGAGGATATTCCATGAGCAATCGTTATCAGGAGCTTCTCGACCTCGTCGGTGAGGCAGAGGAAGACTTCGACAAGTTCTACAACAATGGCGTAAAGGCAGCTGGGACGCGAGTCCGCAAGGTGATGCAAGAGCTGAAGAAGAAAGCTCAGGACATCCGTGTTGAAATTCAGGATATTAAGAAGAACGAGCTGTAAGCTGCTTTTACAAGCTCTGGAACGGCGAAAAGGCTGTGTCCTCGGGGCATGGCCTTTTCTTTTTCAATACCTGGGAGCGCTACGTACTTCCCGCTTACGCCACAGTCCCGTGTTACCAAACTTTCTCCGGTTTAAAAGCCTCGTACCCTTTCTTTTTGCACTTCTGTTGTTGCCAGCCATTGCCTGGGGGCAGGATGTGGAGATGACGGCCGCCGCCGATGCAGAACAGGCCGCCGACACCGTTTCCGTGAACCAGTGGATAACAGGCCTACGATTCGACCTATCCGCTACCCAGGTCGGCTTTCAAAACTGGGCCGAGGGGGGGACAAACTCTTTTTCTGTCAGCACAAGACTTGATGGTCACGCACTTCGTGGAGGTGAAGACTGGCGCCAGTCCTACCGCATTCGTTTAGGCTTCGGGGTTATCAACCAGGAAGACGATGGCTTCAGGAAATCGGAGGATATCGTACGCCTCGCGGCCGCCTTTCTCAATCGAGGGGAGCGAGGATTCTTTCACACATTTCAGCCCACAATCTCTGCAGAGCTGCGCACTCAGTTTGCATCAGGCTTCAATTTCAGAGAAGATCCGTTCGGTGAAGACCGAGATCCTCCGGTGAAGGTGTCAGAGTTTTTCTCGCCAGCTACGATTACGCAATCTGTCGGACTCACCTATGAGCCAATCAGCTGGTTTCAGCAGCGTCTCGGTGTAGGTGCCAAGCAAACCGTTGTTGCGGTGCCTCGCCTGCGCGAGCTATACGGCGTCGATCCGGACTCACCTATTCGGTTCCAGTTAGGTATGCAGTCGGACACGAATGTGGATGTACAGCTTGCTGAAAATATCCGCTATATTTCCGGGCTCACGCTCTTTGCTGCATTCGACCAGGATGACCTGCCTGACATGCTCTGGGAGAACCAGATACGCATGTCGGTAAACAGTTTTCTGGATGTGCGTTTTGAGTTTACGGCGTTCTTCGACAGGGATGTAAGCCGCGCACTTCAGATGAAGGAGGTGCTTGCTGTGGGTGTATCGTTTGATCTAATTTGACGCTGCAGGGTGGGGGTGGAGATATGCAGGATACCTCCAACTCGTTGTGGAAGCCGGTGCGCTGGCCTGCTCTGGCCTATGCGTTGACGGTATGTGTCGGCTGGTTCTTTCCCCTTCTCGATAGACCGGGGCCATTTTCTGCGGCCCTTGTCGCCACAGTGGCATTCTTTGTAGCGGGATTGGCCAGTCTGCGTGCATTTCAAGCAGGGCGTCAGATTGCGCCTGTGGTACGTGTACAGCTGCTGGGCGTCATTATTGTGCCGATGGTTCTGTACGGTCTCGGCCTCCTCTGGACTCCCTCCTGTGGATATCTGGCGGGAATCGGGTACTGGTTCCTGTTTCCGGCTATAACCGTCGTCTTTGCGGTTGCGCTCGCGTATGCGATCTCGGGCACGTCGGTGAAGCGGCCTTTCGCTTTACTCGCGCTTATCGGAGGAGCGATTATCGTTTTGGGTCCACTGTACGATCTGGGGCTGCACCCTCAATTCTACACCTACAATCATGTTTTCGGTGGGGTGCTCGGTCCCATTTACGATGAGGAGCTGACGCTGCGGACGGGCTTGTTGTGGTTTCGATTCATGACGATTCTCTGGGCCGCGCTGTTTGTTCTGCTTGGCATCTGGTTGAGGCGCGGATTTCCTGTAGCGGCGTCGCGACACTGGTGGTTGGCTGGTCCCCCGGCCGTAGCCCTGCTTGCGCTACTTCTCGGCATCGCCTATCTCTTCGCTGATCGACTCGGGATTAACACGTCGCTCTCGCAGCTACAGCGGGCGCTCCCCGGGCACATACAGACGGAGCACGTCGATCTCTACTTCGATCCCGAAGCCATGCACCCCGCGCAGGCAGAGCACTGGGCCCGGTATCACGAGTACGAAGTGCGCCGAATTACTTCGGTGCTGGAGGTGGAGGTCCAGGACAGGATCGCGAGTTTTCTCTACCCCAACGAGGACACAAAGGCGCGCTTAACAGGGGCTCGAACCACCAATACCGCCCCTGTATGGCTGGCAACGCCACAGATACACGTGCTGCAGTTTGCTGGTGAACGCGTGGTGTCGCACGAGCTTGCGCACGCTGTGTCGCGGGAATTCGGGCTGCCAATCATCAACGCCTCACTATCCATCGGTTTGGTAGAAGGTCTGGCGGTAGCACTGGAGCCCGGCATGGGATCGCCGTCGGTACATGATCAAGCCTTGACGGCGAGAATGATCCAACATGGAGGCGATTTAACGATAGAGGATGAACTTGCCTCCGATCTGGTCCAACGCCTCTCGCCTGTGGGATTCTGGACAGGGCGAGGCGCGGTGTCGTATACGTTGATGGGTTCATTTATACGATATTTGCTCGATGAATATGGTCCGGCGCCTCTGAAGAGTGCCTATCCGCGGGCTAATTTTGATTCTGCCTACGGTCGCTCTCTCCAGGATCTTGCGGCGGAATGGGAGGACTTTCTGGAGTCCAGAATACGCGTAAGTTTGGCTGCCCGGCAGGTTACGCGCGTTCGATTTACACGACCGTCCGTTTTCGAGCTGAGGTGCCCGTTCCAGATACCGCCGGAGCGGAGGGCGTACCGGAAAGCTGTTGAAGCGCTACGCGCAGGTGAGATGGGCTTGGGGCGACAGCTCGTTAACGAGTCTCTCGCGCATCATGCGGACTACATCCCGGCTCGAAATCTCTGGGCGTCGTTGCTTCTTATCTCGGGTGATCCGCTTCCGGTCATCGAGTACGTGGAAGGTAGTGAGGACGCTTTTGCTGGCCCATCGCTGGCAGCGCGGCATGCGGAGGCGGTTGCAATGACGGGAGGCATCGACCAGGCACAGCAGCTCCTGACGCGCACTCTGAGGGATCTGCCTCCTAACGCACATGCAACCTGGACCCAGCTCATGCTTCAACGACTGTTGCTTGCGCATCCAGAGCTGCAGGGGATCGTGCAGCCGGCTCGCAGAGTAGAGGACCAGCTACGCTTGTTGCGCGCCAGTAGTATCGAGGAAACGCCAGCGGGTCGGCTGCTGCTCGGGCTGACCTACGGTCGTGCGCAGCATTGGGCCGAGGCGCTTGCATCGACATCCGATCTGATCGAACATATCAATGCGCTCAATCTCTTGTTAGGCGAGCAGCGACGCCTTGAAGCGTACATCTACCATCAGCGCGCACGCTGGCTCTACGCATCCGGCCAGATAGACAGGGCGCTTGACGAGCTCCGTCTGTCAAAGCGGATCTATGCTCAGATGGGAGCCAATGATGAGGTATACGCCTTACAGGCTCAGGCTTCATTCTATATGTGGCTGGAGCAGAGAAGCGTACCGAATTTGTAGAGCGTTTCCACATGCTGGCGAGTTTTCTTATGTTGCATATTCAGTTGATGTAGAGCGCGATAGGTGCTATGGTTGGATTTATGCGTTGGTCTTGTTTCGTTTTTGTCGCGCTGCTCGCCGCTATGGCTGTTGGGTGTGCAACCCTGCAAGACGCCGAGGATAACGATGGAGACGTGCCTGCGCGCGAGGATGCCCGTGCTCCTTCCCCGGATTATGCAGCCGACGCGGAGGGAATTAAAACTGTACAACTCCATCCAACACGGCTTCGGCGCAGCGGCATTCCAATCGATGCGCAGATGCCCGTCGTGAGGCTCGGAACCGGGGATCAGCTCAGGCTCTCGTTTGACCTGATGGAACTCCGCGGACGCCCCCTCACTGTGCATTTCTATCATGCGAGTAGGGAGTGGGAGCGGCGCCTCTCACCGGGCGAATATATGCGCGGCTTTCAGCGGGACGACCTCGTCAACTACACCGGCTCGGAGGGTACGACACATAGCTACACGCATTACAGCTACACCTTCCCAAACGAGAATATCGATTTTCTTGTGAGCGGTAACTACGTGGTCCGCGTTACGGAGCAGGGGAATGAGGATGCCGTCCTCTTCGAACGGTCGTTTTTTGTGGTAGAAGACGAGGCTGACACGGATCTGCTGTTCGACAGGTATACGCTGCCCGGATTCTCCGGTCCCGGAGTTCAGCCCATATTGCGGGTGCGCCCCCCGCGAGATCTGGAGGGGCGCGTGTTCGACTTTACCGCGTGCTTCGTCAGAGATGGAAGGATGGGCGATACACGCTGCGTCGATCGTCCACAGCTCATCGAGCAGCCCACCCTGCGGTTTGAACTTCCACGCCGCCACGTTTTCGAACCGCTCGGAGGCGACTATCGGCTCGACCTTCGCGTTCTTCGGCCAAACTATCGCATTTCATCGGTTGATCGTTCGGATGTCCCCTTCCGCGTTCAGCTTGAGCCCGATCTCGCACGCTTCCCGGACCCCGGTACCGACGTGCCGCTCAACGGACGGATTGTTCTCTCGCGTGTTACGGCCGTACCTGATCCTGCCACGAACGGCGAATACGTTCGTGCGCACTTTCGCTACGTTCCGGTGGATGAGGAGCGACTTGACCGGGACGTGGCCATCGTGGGGAGCTTCAACAACTGGCGCACCGACAACCAACGTGTAAGGCTCGAGTGGAATGAAGCAGGTGGGTACTACGAAGGTTCAGCGCTTGTCAAGCAGGGAGAATACGAGTACCGCTACGTGGCGGAGGACGATCGGCAGCGGCAAAGCCTCGCCGAAGGGATGCCTCCCCGACGCTCAACCTATACCGTCTTCGTGTATTACCGCGATCCACAGCTGAACTCCGATCGCCTGATAGCTGTAACTGACGGCGCAGCACGCTCGTAGCGCAGGCCATGCGCTTTTCCGGGCCGTTACTTGATTATCGGCCATGTAAGTGTTTTGATATAAAGCGCAGTTCCGTACTGCGCTACTGCAATTCTTCCCTACTACCTTTACCGTCTTTTCTACTCTCATGTATTTTGGATACCGAAGCATTCCAGCAGTGCTGTTATGTATGGCACTGCTGTTTACAGGCTGCGCCGGTGCGCAACAGACTACCGACGAAGCACCCGAAGCAACCGAACAGCAGGCTGAAAGGCCAGACAATGATAACGACTTCAAGCCCTACAGCGAGGTTGTAACCGACGACGCTGAAACCGAGGAGGGCCTTTTCGACACACACCGAATTGACGACCAGCTGCTCTACGAGATACCAGATTCGCTTCTCGGTAAAGACATGTTGCTGGTCACCCGCATCGCCAAAACGGCCGATAACATCGGGTATGGCGGTATGAAGGCCAATGAAATGGTCATTCGCTGGGAGCGACAGTTCGATCGAATTTTACTTCGCGTTGCGTCATACACCAACGTCGCTGATCCCGACGAGCCCATCTATCAGGCTGTGCGTCAATCCAATCTTGAGCCCATCATCATGTCGTTTGACATTGAGGCTCTGAGCGAGGACGGTGAGGGCACCGTAATCGACGTAACGCAGCTTTTTACCTCTGATGTACCGGCGATCGGGCTGCAGCAGGGACGCCGGCAGAGTTTTGGCGTCCGCCGACTCGATAACGACCGTACGTACCTTGAGTCCGTTCGCAGCTTCCCTGAGAACATCGAAGTGCGTCATTTGCTGACATACGAGGCGCAGAGCCCACCGTCCAACAGTTCCACAAACACGATTTCGCTGGTAATGAACCAGTCGATGGTGCTGCTTCCCGCAGAACCGATGCAGCGTCGTCTTGCCGATGAGCGCGTGGGATACTTCAGTATTGAGCAGGTTGATTTCGGTAGAGATGCGCAACGGGCTGAGCGGCGCACGTACATCTCCCGCTGGCGCCTGGAGCCGAGCGACTGGGACGCATTTGAACGTGGTGAATTGGTGGAGCCCAAAGAGCCCATCGTTTATTACGTTGATGCTGCTACACCCGAAAAGTGGCGTCCTTACCTCAAGCAGGGCGTATTTGATTGGAATGAGGCATTTGAAGCAGCAGGCTTCAAGAACGCCATCAAAGCCAAAATGGCACCAACACCTGAAGAGGACCCGGACTTTAGCCCGGAAGATATCCGCAACTCAACGATGCGGTACTACGCTTCCGAAACACAGAATGCGTTCGGGCCACGCACCGTAGACCCCCGCACCGGGGAGATTATCGGTTCGGATATTGGTTGGTACCACAATGTGATGAATCTCCTGCGTAACTGGTACTTCGTGCAGACGGCAGCGGCCAATGAAGAGGCGCGCGGCGTCGAGTTTGAGGAGGAAGTGATGGGCGAGCTTATCCGGTTTGTCTCGGCTCACGAGGTAGGGCATACGCTTGGACTTCCTCACAACTGGGGCTCGTCCTATGCCATCCCGGTAGATTCACTTCGTTCACCGACGTATACCTCCGATCACGGAACGGCAGCCTCCATCATGGACTATGCACGTTTCAATTATATTGCGCAGCCAGAGGATGGAGTCGAAAACTTCATGCCGCGCCTCGGAGAGTACGATCTCTGGTCCATTGAGTGGGGATATCGCCCGATTGCTGAGGCGGACAATCCGGATGACGAGCGGCCAATCCTGAATGAATGGATTAAGGAGCGCGCGGATGATCCGCGTTACTTCTACGGCCGGCAGTCTGCCAACCCAATCGATCCGCGCTCGCAGCGCGAGGCCCTCGGCGATGATGGAATAGAAGCAAGTCGCCTTGGGGTGGCGAACCTGCAGCGCATCCTGCCGAACGTCCTGGAGTGGACTCACCAGGAAGGAGAGAATTTCGAAACGGCTGAGGAAATCTATGGCCGCATTATCGCCCAGTGGGATCTGTACATGGGCCACGTTGGCCGGTACATCGGCGGGGTTTACGAGAATCACAAGACGTATGACCAGGATGGTGCGGTCTACGAGATGGTCGCCGCTGATCGCCAGCGAGATGCGATGGACTTCCTGAATGAGTTCGTCTTCCAGACGCCTGAATGGATGCTGGAGGATGAACTGCTCGATCGCGTTGAGCACGGCGGGTTTATCGAGCGCATCCGTCAGCGTCAGGTTAATGTGCTGAATCTCATTCTGGACCCTCAGCGGATGGCCCGCCTGATTGAAGGTGAAGCCCGCCATGGAGCCGAAGCGTATCAGGTCAGCGATATGCTCGCCGATATGCGGGCCGGAATCTGGACGGAGCTCGGACAGGCTGAGGCAATCGACCCGTTCCGTCGTAACCTGCAACGAAGCCACATCGACAGGCTCGGGCATCTGATGACGGCAGAGGTGGATACACCACCGGCTCAGTTCAGAGACTTCCTGAACTTCACACCGGTTAACGTGGCGCAGTCCGATATCCGCGCTTTCGTTCGTGGCGAGTTGAACGATCTTCGGAGCGATATAGAGCGCGCAGAACGCCGGAGCAATGATCGCTCCACGCAGCTGCATCTGCAGGACGCGCTCGTCCGGATAAACGATATTCTGGAAGGCGACGCATAGATTGCTCCTTTCATCCAACCCACTGGCCAGCCGAGAGCGTTATGCGCTGCGGCTGGCCTTTTCTTTTTATCTGATATGCTACAATCGTTATCTCATACAGCACCCGAGTCTTTTCGCTTTCACGCGGATGTGATGCCGTTGATAGCTGAGGCGGCCGAGGAATCGCCCTACTCAGTACAGGTCGAGACGATTGGCCAGAGTCGTGCTGGTCGTGATCTGTACGGGATAACAGCGGGGGATGGGCCGGTGTCGGTGTCGTTGATTGCTGGCGCTCACGCAGATGAGCCGGTGGGGCCGGAGACCCTGCGAACTCTTCTACTTGCCATGAGCGAGCAGTCTGCGGCAATGGATGCGCTCCTGAGCGCATGCACGCTGTCCATCATCCCGCATATTAACCCGGACGGAGAAGAGCGAAACCGGCCCTGGATGGAGGACTGGCCATCGCTGCAAACCTATCTCAAACGGCGTGTGCGCGAGAAACCCGGAGAGGATTTGGAGTTCGGCTTTCCCGGAATGCGTCCTGAAAACAGGGCCGTCTCTTCGTTTTTGCGTGCACGTGGGCCATTTCATCTTCATCTAAGCCTGCACGGCATGGGACTCTCCGCCGGATTCTTTCTGCTTATCGAGCGCCGATGGGGCTTTCGCACCACTGAACTTCAGTCGTCACTTCTCCAACTGGCCGATAGCCACGGACTCGCCCTGCACGACCACAACAGGAAGGGGGAGAAGGGATTCTTCTATCTCGGTGCCGGATTCAATACCACACCGGAGGGCACAGCCATGCGCACCTTCTTCGATTCAAAGGGGGATCCTGCGATGGCCAGGCGTTTCCATATGAGTTCTATGGAATTCGTCCGATCTCTTGGAGGAGGACCACTTTGTCTGGTTACCGAACTCCCGCTCTTCGTGATGGGCAAGGAGGAAAAGGGTACGCCTGAGAATCCCGAAACCTATCTGGCGTGCCGGACCGCATTGGAGGATGCAATCCTCTCCGGAGACGGAAGCGTTGAGCAGGTGGAAGAGCAGTTTCAGATTCGTCCGATGCTGCTACCAACGGCGGTGTCGATTCAACTGGCCGTGATAGAAGAGGGCGTCCGTACTGTCTCGGAAGCGCTTCCGGCCTGAAATTGCGTAAGCCGTCTCATGAGCTTTCTGTTAATGTTAGTCATCGAAAGCGCTTTTTGCAGCGTTCAGAAGTAGACGATGTACAACCGGATGCAGAGCTTTGCGTGTGCTGTTACATCCTGCAGTCAAAACCTAACCACCAAGTGCACCGAAGTCCTATGATCAAAAAGAAGCTAAGCCCGAAGGGGCAGTCGATGCGCGTAACGTTTACGCTTCCGGCTGACGTTGCCGAGGATAGCATCGCCATTGTGGGTGATTTTAACGACTGGGATCCCGAAGAGCACCAGATGGACCTCCAGCCACGTAATGGGGTCTGGAAGAAGGGAATCTCGTTTAAGCCTGGCTCCGAAGTGGAGTTCAAATATTACGTTGATGGCGAGTGGTATCGCAACGACGAGGAGGCGGATGCCTACATTGCCAATGAGCACGGCACGGAAAACGGCGTGCTGCATCTGTGAACCGAAAGACAGGCGGACCTTGAAGGGCGGGGCATGGGAAGCTGTGCTTCGCTTTTTTTATGCAAAGAGCAGTTGTACGACGTACACGGCCAGGATCATGGCGAAGAAGTCAGCGATGAGCCCTGCCGGCACCGCATGGCGCGTTTTCTTGATGTTAACGGCGCCGAAATAGACAGCGATGACGTAAAACGTCGTTTCGGTAGAGCCAAACATCGTCGCGGCGATTTTCACGATGAGGGAGTCCTCCCCGTACTGGTTTATCAGGTCGACCACGATACCCGCCGAACCCGATCCCGTTAAGGGACGAATGATGCCCATTGGCAGTACTTCGGGCGGGATATTGATGAGGCTGAGTACCGGGCGCAGCCCTTCCACAAGAAACTCCATTGCCCCCGAGGCTCTGAACATCCCGATAGCAAACAAAATGGCGACGAGGTAGGGAATAATCATCACGGCCACGTCGAAGCCTTCTTTGGCGCCCTCAACAAATTCCTCGTAGACGGGCACGCCTTTGTAGAGTCCGTAGAGCGGGAAGCCCACAATGAGCGTTGGCAACACAAAAACGCTGAGAAGCTCGATTGCAGTGCGAAAGGTTTCCATATGGAGCTGTCGTGCTGTCTTTGCAATGAATTAGTTGGATTGCGAGGAGTCGCTGGCTTTTGCATCAACGCCATCCTCAATCTCGGGCGCAGCTTTCTTCGGCCGGTTGGGATCCGACTCGCGATACCCCCGC
This sequence comes from Salinibacteraceae bacterium, assembly GCA_007124945.1. GTDB lineage: Bacteria > Bacteroidota > Rhodothermia > Rhodothermales > Salinibacteraceae > Tc-Br11-B2g6-7. The sequence continues at coordinate 24,682 of SLED01000235.1, forward strand.
ATCTTCGAGAGCAGCCGGGCGGCAATGATCGCGACGATCAGCGAGCAACCGGTTACGATGATGATGCTGAAGATAAGTTGATTAATCTGCAGTCCCATGATGGCGACCAGCAGAACGGGTGGTACGAGCTGCACGCTGGCGGTATTCATGGCGAGAAGCATCACCATATCATCGGTAGCAGTATCATCGCTCTGATTTAGCTTCTGAAGCTCCTCCATCGCTTTGATGCCCAGTGGAGTGGCTGCGTTACCGAGCCCCAGCATATTGGCTGATAAATTTAGCGCGATCACACCCAGCGCGGGGTGATCTTTGGGAACGCCCGGGAAAAGCGGTCGCAGTATCGGTCGCACGAGCTTTACGATTACCGCTACCAGTCCGGCTTTCTCAGCAATGCGCAGCAGGCCCAGCCACAGAGCGAGGGCGCCAATAAGCCCGATGATGATGTTGACCGCGGTATCAGCAAAATCGAACGCTGCCTGCGCAATCGCAGTCATCTTAACGAAGCGCACTTCATCGAAAACGATGGTCGCTGGAATAGTCTGTCCATTTGTTTGTGCGGAGGCGACCCGCGCCTGCAGCTCGTTGTCGGAGCCAGAGGTAAACTCCCGTATGGTGTTTAGCGGCTCGGGGAGAGAGGCGTCAGGCGAGAAGCGTACCTGGTCCCCGTCACGCGTTTGGAGGAACGTAGCCTCGTACGATTCTGCAGGGGCTTCATCGGTGTCGTAGTGTTGCTGGTACACCTCCGGTTCGATCCGGACATTGACCGGCTGCCTGCGCGCATCCGGTGCGTACCGCTCCGGGAATTCCAGGGTTACCGCCAGCGCTTCATCGTTGCGGTAGCGATCCTCAACAATCTCGCGCGCATCAGTAGCAAGCGCGAAGACCAGGCTGAACATGATAAGTCCAGCCCAAATGTAATTGAGCATTCCCACGGTGGATCGGAAGAACTAATGATCGTGACCGAAATACTGCCGCTCAACATAGGAAGAGATCGGCGAAAGGGCGAGTCTTTCTATAGCATCGTCCGCTGAAGCGAATTCTACAGGATCCGGTAGCTTCATCCGAGCTTCTGAATCTGCAGTGCGTGCCTGTAGTAAGAAGGAGCGCAGTCAATGAGCCATCAGCAGTATAGTGGAAGACATGGGTAACGATCAGTCTCAGACGTGTCCGGAATGCGGTGTCCGGCTGCCGGCAAAAGCAGGCCAGTGCGATATGTGCGGGGAAGTGCTTCGCCCGGTAGAAGCCGCTTCAGAGGAGGAGCCCGGTACGAAACGGGCAATCGACGAGGCTGCGTTGCCGCGTGGGGAACGTGGCCAAGCTGCACAGCAGGAGACCTCATCGGACGAGACCAGCACCTCCAAGGCGAAGACGCAGCTTCTGCTAATTGCTGGGATCGGCGTTATGCTGGTGCTCGCGCTGTTTTTTATCACACATATCAGCCAGGAGCTCAGCCAACCGGTAGATCCGGTACCGGCAGATGCAGAAGAGTTTACCCAAACACCCGGTCTGGACCAGCAGGGCATGGGCGCGCAGGAGCGCTCCGGTCCGTCGATCTTTGAGCGTCTGGAAGATGATGATACGCCGCTGCCCGGTGCCATTGCCGGTACGGTGGATTCGCTTCGTTCGGTAATTGAACAGAGTGATGGAGAACAGCGCGCCGAAGCGCAGCGCCAGAAAATCAACATGCTCGTAGGCGCGGGCCGCGTGGACCGAGCAGCAGTGCTCCAGCGTGAGATCGCGGAGTCGGAGGGCACAGCCGAAACGTGGCGCCGGACCGGTGACCTGTTCTACGAGTGGATGGAGAATATGGAATCGGGTGGCGAGAAGGCAGAAGTGGCGGAAGCTGCAGTGGAGGCGTATCAGAGAGTGCTTGCCGAGCGACCGGACGATCTGGACGTGCGTGCCGATATGGCTACAGCGTATCTGGAGACGAACGAGCCGATGCGGGGTGTAGATGAGGTGCAGGCCGTTCTGGAGGAAGACCCGGATCACCTGCAGGCGCGCTTTAATTACGGTATAATGTTGGCAATGATTGGGCGTACGGACGAATCAATCGAGCAATTTGAGCACGCCAAGCGAATTGTTGGGGAGGACTCGCCTTTCTACCGTCAGGCCGAGCAGATCATCGAGCAGCTACGCCTGGAATAGCGCAGGCAGAGTGGTTGCCAATGTGGATGAGAATCGTGCTCGCCCCACGTCGTTTTGTCTCACCGCAATGTAGCGACATGGCGTGCCACGTCGCCGCGGCAGAGGGGGCGCAACCGTTTGCGGTCAAAGTGGATGCTGAAGGAGGAGCAACAACCGCTGTCCCCCTCGTCGCGATGTTCCACCCTCACGTGACCATGTTTGCCTTCGAGCTAAACGTCGTAGGCCGGAGCCTGGTAACGTGGCTCAGTTGATGGCTACCGCATCGCCGCCACTTCCGGCCGCTCCACCGCAGGAGTATCCGCCGAGGCACGTGCATCATCTGCGAGGCTGAGCGGTCCTTCGAAGCGGCGGAGGCGCAGGGCGTTGCCGAGTACGCAGACGCTGGAGATACCCATCGCCAGAGCAGCGAACATGGGGTTGAGCAACACACCCGCGAACGGGTAGAGGACACCCGCAGCGACGGGAATAAGCAGCGTGTTGTAGATGAACGCCCAGAATAGATTCTGCTTGATGTTGCGGATCGTACTCTTCGAGAGCGCGAGCGCGTTCGGCATCGTGCGCAGATCGCCCGACATGAGAATCACGTCGGCACTTTCCATGGCGATGTCGGTGCCGGTGCCGATCGCCACGCCCACGTCGGCCTGAGCGAGCGCGGGGGCGTCGTTGATGCCGTCGCCGACGAACGCTACGGTATCGTTTCGCTGCAGGCGCTTCACCGCCGCTACCTTCTCATCCGGGAGCACCTCCGCCTCCACGTGGTCGATGCCCAACTCGGCGGCGATGGCGCGGGCGGTACGTTCGTTGTCACCGGTGACCATCGCCACGCGCAGCCCGCGGTCGTGCAAGGCGTCAAGCGCCTTCCTTGTCGATGGCTTTACCGGGTCCGCAACAGCCAGCACCGCCGCCAGTTTCCCATCGATGGCCGCGTACAGCGGTGTCTTGCCTGCAGCAGCGAAGGTCTCCTGAAGCTCGGATACGGCCGAGAGATCAATGGAGAGCTCGCGCATCAGGCGGTCGGAGCCGACGTGTACCTCGCGTCCATCAACCTTAGCCGTGACGCCGCGGCCAGTCTGTGAGTCAAAAGACTCCGGTTCGGGCAACTCAAGCCCGCTCTCCATCGCCGCCCCCACGATAGCCTCGCCGATCGGGTGCTCCGAGACCTGCTCCACCGCCGCAATCAGCCGCAGCGTCTCTTCCTCCGGGAAGCCGGGCCGTGTTTCGAAATCAGTCAGGGTCGGCTCGCCTTTCGTTAGCGTGCCTGTTTTGTCGAAGGCCACGACGCTTACTTCTTGCAGTCGCTGCAGCGCCTCACCTGAGCGGAAAAGCATTCCCATTTCCGCGCCCTTACCGGTGCCGACCATAATAGAGGTGGGGGTAGCCAGCCCCATCGCACAGGGGCAGGCGATGATGAGGACCGACACCGCCGCAACGAGCGCAAAGGTCAGCGACGGCTCCGGTCCGGCGAACAGCCACACGGCAAACGCCACCGTGGCTACGGCCATCACCGCGGGCACAAAGTACTGCACCACGCGATCGACCATTGCCTGAATCGGCACTTTGGAGGCCTGCGCTTCCTCCACCATGCGGATGATCTGCGCGAGCACGGTGTCCGCGCCAACACGCGTGGCGCGGTAGCGGAAGCTGCCGGTCTTGTTGATCGTGCCGCCGACCACCTCATCGCCCGTGGTTTTCTCGGCGGGGATGGGCTCGCCCGTCACCATCGACTCATCGACGTAGGAGGCGCCGCTCTCGATTGTGCCGTCCACCGGAATCTTCTCACCGGGACGCACGACGATCAGGTCGCCGGGCTGCACGTCATCCACGGAGATCTCCACCGTTTCCTCGTCGCGTACCACACGCGCGGTACGCGCCTGCAGGCTGAGGAGCTTCTTCATCGCCTCGCTGGTGCGCCCTTTGGCGAGAGCCTCCAGATATTTCCCGACGATGATCAGTGTGATGATGACCGCCGAGGCTTCGAAATAGACGTGCGCGGTTCCTTCCGGCAATACCTGCGGCACGAAGGTGGCGACGACCGAGTAGCCGTACGCCGCCGAGGTGCCGAGCATCACGAGCGTGTTCATGTCGGGCGTCCATGCGCGGAGGGCCGGCCATCCCTTCTTGTAGAACCGAAGGCCCGGACCGAACTGCACGATGGAGGCCAGTACGAAGAAGAGCAGGTGTAGCGTGTACTCTGTAAAGATGCTCATCACCACCTCTTCGAAGGCGGGGATGAACATCGTGCCCATGTCAAGGATGAAGATGGGCACGGTGGCCGCAGCCGCAATCATCATGCTGCGCCACAGGTTGCGGCGCTCACGATCGCGTGCTTGCTGCTGAGCGTCTTGCTGCGACGCTTCATCGGCTGGAGATAGCACATCGTACCCGGCGCGCTCGATGGCCTCTCGTAGCGCGTTTCTCGACGTACCCGGCAGCATCTCCACCGTCGCGCGGTTGGTGGCCAGGTTGACGCTTGCCTCGACTACGCCGTCCTCTTCCATTAGCACCTTCTCAACGCGCTGCACGCAGGCGGCGCACGTCATTCCTTCGATATCGAACGAGGCAGATTCGAGAGGAACCTCGTATCCGGCATCTTCGATTGCCCGGCGGAGCTCGTCCGGCGAGAGGGCATCTTCAGTCGAGACGCGCGCTCTGTTTGTGGCCAGGTTTACGCTGGCATCGGTGACGCCCCGCACGCCTTTTAGCGCATCTTCCACACGCGAGACGCACATCGCACAGGTCATTCCTTCAACAGGAAGATCGATCTGCCTCGGTTGCTTCTGCGTTTTTTCTCTGGTTTCTGCCATCGTTCAGCAAAAGATTGTCAAAAGTAATGAAGCTACTGCGCTACCGGCTCAGCTTCTGTCCGGCTGAGCGGCAGCAGGGCAATCACCAGAAGCCCGATGAGGGAAACCCATTCGATCCACATGGGCAGCACCTCTTCCACCGCACCGATCTGCGCGATGATACTGATGCCGGTGAGGCCAATCGTGTAGTCGATCAGAAGGCCGAGGGCAACCGTGGAGACGACGATGCCCGCAAGATAGCGCAAGACAGCCGGGAGGCCCATCTCGTCGCGGAGCACAGCCAGCGTGGCGAAGCTTGTGATGGGTCCGGCCAGCAAAAAGACGAACGCGGTGCCGGGCGATACGCCCGTGAGCAACATCCCGGCGGCGATGGGCGTGGCCGCAGTCGCGCAGATGTAGAGCGGGATGCCGACCACCGACATCAGCAGCATCGCCAGGACACCGCTACCGTACGAGGCCATTGCTTCGGGCGGGACAAACGCCACCAGGGCGCCGGCCGCCACCAACCCGACGGCGATCCACACGCCGACATCTCGCAGCAAATCCACGTAGGCGTAGCGCATGCCGTCGGCGAGGCGTTTTCGCGTGGAGCGGCTGCTCCCGCAGTCGCAATCATCACAATCGATCGCGCGGGAGCCGCAGACGCCGCCCGGACCGCAGCACGAAGGTGAGGAGGATACAGGATTTGTTCGCCCACCGTAAGGAGCGCCCGCCACCAGCAGTCCAGTGCCGATGGCCGTCACCACCGCCCCCAGCGCACGCGCCATCACCATAAAAGGGCCGAGGAGCGCGTACGTGATGGCCAGCGAATCAACGCCGACGCCCGGCGTGCCGATCAGGAACGATGTCGCAGGTCCGCGCCCGGCGCCGCTTCGGTGCAGCTGCACGGCCGTGGGGATGGCGCCGCAGGAGCAGAGCGGGAGGGGGGCGCCCATCACCGCCGCCCGCGTCACCGACCAGAAGCCGCCACCACCCATCCATCGCTTGATAGCGTCGGTGGAGACAAACGCCCGAATCAAACCGGCCATCAGCAGACCCACAACCAGCCACGGAGCGGCTGTAAGCGCCAGGCTGAGCGTCTCGTGCAGAATGCTCATATCACGCGGAAAAGATCAGCAAAAATATCTCAGGAGGAAACGCTAAACCCCGCTTTTTCGACAGCCGAGACGAGATCCTCGCGCGAAGCTTCTTCGGGGTCGAACGTCACGTCCGCGTGACCGATAGCTACATCCGTCACGGAAACGGAGGGTATATTCGTAAGTGCGGTGCGCACTGCGTCTACACAGTGGTTGCAACCCATTCCCTCAATATCCAAATGCTCCTTGTGAGCTGGCATAGAATTACTGAATCTGTTCGTACAAAAGGTCCATGATCTCCTGATACGTCTGCTTCGCCGCGTCTTTGTCGCCCGAGCGCAAGGCGTCCGTCACGCAGGTTTCCAGGTGGTTGCGGGTGATAATCTTGCCAGTGGAGCGAAGGGATTTCTGCACCGAGCTGATCTGGTTGAGGATATCACCGCAGTAGCGATCTTCCTCCACCATCCGCTGTATCCCGCGTACCTGCCCTTCAATTCGCCGTAGCCGGTTGAGCACCTGCGTGCGTTTTTCTTCATTCATGTGCATGGCGGCATGCTATCTATGATTGATATACCCATTACTATACCCCCGTACCCTATGTTTCGGTGTGTGGATACCCCAAATGCATGTCTGGCGCTATACTTCAGATAATGAACGAGCCGGTTAGGAGGCCGAGACTAATCAGGCTGAGCACCAGGATTGAGAGGCAACCCTTCTTACCCTCACGGCCACCTGTGGTGCGCATTGGCGACCGCGTCGAACGTTCGCGCACAGGCAGTTGCCGTTTCCTTTTTGTCTTCTTCTCTGAGATGCGTCGAAACTGCTTGACGCGCTGTTCGAGTCGAACTGTTTTGGCGGATGGTCCTCGTCCTCGCTGAATCTCCAGTGCTCGTTCCATTGCTTTTAGCGCGCGCTCCGGCCGATCTTTCGCACCGTAAATCACCGCGATTCGCTCGTACGTAAATGCGATATCGCAGCCTTCTTCCGCGTTCTTCAGGTAGAGCTCCAGTGCTTCATCGCGTTTTCCTTCCGTTTCGAGCGCTTCGGCCCTTTCATTGCGCGCGAACCAGGTGCTCCTTTTCGAGGGCATGTGTGGTGTCAGCTACGTGCTATTGAGGGACGTATACGGCCGTACCCCCATCAACCTTCGGACGCTCCGAGTTCCTACGGTTCGATGTGGTCGAAAACGTACGAACCATCAGCACCGCCAAAGGCGATTACATCGTAGGCTTCCGGATTGGGACCTTCCATACCGGGGGAGCCAATGGGCATGCCGGGTACGGCCAGACCGCGAATATCCGGGCGCTCTTCCAGGAGCCGCTTAATCTGCTCTACAGGCACGTGTCCTTCAATTATGTAGCCATCCACTATGGCGGTGTGGCAGGACCCCATGTCGTAAGGAATTCCATGCTCGCGCTTGACTCCTGCCATATTGGAGGTGTGCTCAGTGGTTACGGAGAGTCCTTCAGCTTCCAGATGGTTGGCCCAGAGGTCGCAGCAGTTACACGTTGGGCTGCTGTACATTTTAACATCAGAACTCGCGACGCTCGAGTACACGATAAAGCCCGCGATGGCGAGGAAAGCGACGGCAAGTCCAAGAATAATGCGCTGCATAGGAACGGAGGATATTGATTGGAATGCTCGATTTAATGACCCGTAAGCTCTATAGGTTTATCGGGTCAGGTGGATTTTGTCTGCAGATCCGCGCGCCGCGACCGCCAGACAAGCCATACGCCGAGCAGCACTGCAGGTATACTGAGGACTTGGCCCATGTCGAGCGGCCCGAGGATGGGCCCGGACACAGGCGCCTTGAAAAACTCAAGCACAAACCGCGCCGAGAAAATCAGAATCAGGAAGAGCCCAGACAGTAATCCGTGCGGGGTGTCGCGGCCGTATTTGTGGTAGACAAGGTACAGCACTACGAAGATAAGCCCATATGAAAGCGACTCGTAGAGTTGCACCGGGTGGCGGGGGATGCTATCGATCCGCTCGAACACGAACGCCCACGGTATGGTGGCCTCTTCGCCGAAAAGCTCCGAATTAAAGAGGTTGCCGAGGCGGATGAACATGCCGGCCAGGGCCGTGGGCACGAAGACGCGGTCGGCCACCCACAGAAACGGCTGATCTTTCCGCGAGCGACTGTAGAGATAGAACGCGACGATAAGGCCGATGCCCCCACCATGACTTGCCAGTCCACCCTGATGCACGTAGAGGATTTCAACCGGGTTCAGAAAGTAATACTCGGCATTGTAGAAGAGCACATGGCCCAGCCGCGCGCCGATGATCGCACCGCCGAGCAGGTAAAAGAGGAGGGGCTCCAGATCCTCAATTGGCTTCTCTTCCCGGATGAACATCCGTCGGACGATAAAATAGCCCACCAGAAAACCGAGCGCGAAAAGCAGGCCGTACCAGCGTACCTGAAACGGACCGGCGTCGAAAAGAATGGGACTGACGTCCCACTGGATCTGTGCGAGAAGATGCATGTGTAGCAGGGATGAGTCGGGCGTTAATAGCACGCACTGTAGACCGATTCGGCGGCGGGCGGTTCAATCGGGCCGCCCGGTCAGTCGATGGGGCGGGCCACCAGCTGGGCGAAGCTGAAGCGTACCAGTTCCTTCCACGAACAATCCGGCGCACCCGGGCTCGGGGACGGAGGTGTGGGTGTGGGTGATGGTTCGATCGTTCACGTATCCATAGAAGTGGCCATCGACGCCTGTGGCTCGCATCACCATCCAACCGTCGGCGTCTACCGAATCTTCTTCCTGGACCTGATTCTCTCCATCCAGAAGTCGTCCTTGCGCGAATCTGTCGACGGACTTCGGCCAGTAATGGAAATTTCCGGCTGAAGTCACATTGTGCACGAGCGCAACGGCCCCGTCGAAGTTGTCCGTGTTGACCTCATCTCGATCACGATTCCGGAGCAGTCTCGGGCTGGGAAGAGATCTTCGGATCAGGCACCAGCATCTTCCCAAATGACTTCACGACGAAGATGGGGCAGGGAGTGGCGCGCATGACTTTTTGTGTTACGCTACCGACCAGCAACCGCTCGGCCCCCGTCCGTCCGTGGGACGACATCACGATCAGGTCCATATCGTGCGTCTGAGCAAACTCGAAGATGTATCGGGTTGGAGATCCGTGACAGACGTGCGTCTGAACATCGATGCCGGCCTTTCGTGCTGAGTCCGTCATCGACTTCAGCGTCTCCTGTACGGCAGCTTCAATCTCGAACGCCGTTTCCAGCTGCCGGCCAGTGAGCTCGCTGTACACGCTCGGGTGCCTGAGGTCGGGATCGACGACGTGGATGACGTCGAGCTGCGCCCCGTACATCGCTGCAATCTCCTGCGCGTGTGCGAGCGCAGCGATACTGCGTTCCGAGAGGTCAACCGGCACGAGCACCCGCCGAAGAGGGGTCGCCGGAAACGGCTCATCCTGCTTGCGTACGGCCAGCACCGGTCGTTCGGCTCCCCGAAGCACCTCTTCGGCCTCGCTGCCGAGAAAGAAGCGCCGTACCCCCTGGCGCCCGTGCGTACCGATGACAATGAGGTCGACGTCCTGCTCCTCCGAGTACTCAACAATGGAACGCCCTATTGCTGGAGCCTCCTTTATGGTGGTTTTAAGATCGACGTTACCGGAGTCCGATATGCGATCGATCTGCTCCTGGATTAACTTCTTCACGTCGGTCTCCTTCATGGTGGCCATGGTGGGGACGCCCAGGTGCGGGTATCCAGGGGCCAGCTGAATAACGTGCAGGATTTCGAGCGTCGCGTCGTGCTCACGTGCGAGGAAGAGCGCATGCTCGAAGGCCTGATCGGAGCTTTCCGAAAAATCGGTGGGGAAGAGGATGTGGCGGATCTGTAACATGGGGGAGGTAGGTTGTGTTTGGGCCCTGTTCAGTTTCAGCAGGCTTCACTTTTTCAGTCTATTGCTTGCTGCGTGATCACATGTCCATCTGTGCCGAGCGAATAGAAATCAACTGTCTCTCATCATTTTCCGGGGTGTGCACGACGAGATTGCCGTCGGAATCGCGGAGCGTTTCATGCCGGGAGAACGAACCACCGACGCTTCGTCAATCTCGCGCGCCGGGGTCGAATCCTACCAGGCTATTGGTCTCCTATGGCCAACCCGACTGACGGTCGAACATTACTCTTTAAAGGTCTGCACGCGGCCGAAGAGATCGTGCGGGCCCCAGATGCCGCTGCGCAGACACTCGAGCTGGACGATCTGGCTGTGATCCACAAAGAGATTCACCTCCGGCCCGTAGTTTTGGATATACCATGGGAAGACGTGCGGATCGGCCGCCTCGAACATCAAGTTATCGAGACCGAGCTCGTCGATGAAGCGAGCCGGTATGTCCGTTCGCATTTCGGGCACGTTTTCGGTGATGCCTTCGCTCTCGATCATCACCTGGTAGACGCCCGCCTCAAGGAATCGCCTGGCCTGCGCGATCGCGTGTGCGGGATCCTGCTGGCCGATCTGTTCGAGCTCCTCCACGGTGGTAGCGCCACCACCCGCGCCATGCTGAATGCCGACCTCCGGCTTGGCCTTCAGTCCGGCCTCATGCACAGCCTCAATAAGCCGCAGCCAGTCGTCGGTGGGCAGCGTGATAAATCCTGCGGAGATTTCGATGATATCGAAGCCGAGCCGCGCACATTCGTCGATGTACTGATGGACGGCCTGTTTGCCTTGCGTAAGAACGTACTCGACGAAGCCGCCGGTAGAGACGAGCACGTCGTGATCGTGTGCAAGATCGAGCAGACCCTGCACCTCATTCTCTGGCATCAAACTGAACGAGCCACCGGCAAATTTGAGGCTGTCGACGTAGTGGCCCATAGTTGAAAGCACATCGTCGAGGTAGTTCGGACCCATCACGCTGTAGTAGGGGCCTCGGATCTCGGTGATACCTACTTTGCGGGGTTTGTCGCCGCGGTCGTTGAGTCTGAGAAACTGGAAGGCACGGCGTGGATCGCCGGTTACGCTTTGATTACTCATGGTCTTTGGGAGGAGTTATTGAGAGAGTAATGGTGTCGAACGGAGCCCGTCTGTCTGATGATAGAATGCCGATATCAGGTAGGTGCTTTCACCTGTGCCAAAAGCTCAAAGAGGGTCCGTGCTGGAATCGTCTCTAATTCATCGACGGCGTCGACGATATCAGATCGAAGCGCCTCGTCTGCGAAAGGCTCTGCCAGGCGCGTAAACTTTTCTGCTACGGTATCCCAGGACATGGGGCGTGTGTGGAAGCCCTCGTAATCGGTCTTCTGTACGTGATAGGTTTCGCCGTCGGCGTGGATATGGATGTCGCACACCATGTGCTCGGGAAAGCGATCACTGTATGACGCTTTTTCCCGAACCTGGACTTTTCGCAGCAGCGACTGCACATCGTCGGATTCGATGCGATCCGCTGCGTACTGCGCGGGCAACACCTGATCGTCCAGGAGTGCTACTGCCGTCATGTAATGCAGGCTGTGATCGGCTTCCTCTTTTCTGCGGACAACAGTTTTATCACCCTCTTCGCCTCCGCCAATGATGTGAAATGCTACGTCGAAGGTGTCGATCTCAATCTGATCGATAGAAGACGGGTCGATGCCGTGTTTCCGCTTTAGTTCGAGGGCACCTTCAAGCGTAGCCTGCGAGTGAATTTCGGCATTGTATTTCTTGATGATCGTGCGCGTGACGCGCTCGAGGTCTTCCGTTAACCAGTCGAGCGTAAACTCCCCCGCAATCGAGTGCATGAACCCCTTGTTACCCTCGAAAACCTCGGGAGGGCCAGTGATGCCGCGCATGGCGAGAAAGGCTGCATGGGTAGCGGTAAAGCTGGTTTCCGGATAGGCGAGACCCTTCCAGTGGGAAAGCTCACCGGTTCGGGTAACGCGTAGCGCGTTGTGGGCCGTTGCGCTGATCGCAATCGCGTTCGCCGTTTGCTCCGGCGTCAGGTCAAGGGCTTTGGCCACGCCGGCAGCGGCGGCATACTGTCCCTGCACGGTGTGGTCGAACCCCTTTGCGCGGACAGGTGCCTCGTCGGAGAGCCGGCATTGAACCTGATAGGCCACAGCCAGCGCCTCAAGCAAGTCGCGGCCAGAGGCGTCTGCGTACTCGATGGTAGCCATCACGGCGCCGAGATTATCACTCGGGTGACAGGTCTCGCCCCTGGCCAGGTAGCTGTCGTTGTAATCGAGATAGCGCACAAGCGCCGAGTTATAGAGGGCAGCGCGGTCGGGTGCAGCGCGCCCACCGCCAATAAGGGTAGCGTGTTCGGCTCCGTCAAAATCTGCCAGATGCGCCCGCAGCATACGGATAGGCGCGCCATCGAGAGCGCCGATGGCACACCCGAGTGAGTCCAGCACGCGGACTTTAAGCTGTTGGCGCGCTTCTTCGGAGCACGTCTCATACGAGGCCTGATCTACAAACTGAGCGAGTTGTTGAACGACTGTCATGGCAGCCTCCTGTGAATGAGATAAATGCTATTACCCTGTTGCGGGCTGTCCCACCGGTTTTCTTTCGGAGGGGTGACCGTTGCTCCCGGCAGCCGCTTCCGCTTTTGCTACCGCCCGGATCACCTCCACGACACTGTCGGGCGTTACGGAGATCGAGTCGATGCCTTTCTCTACCAGGAAAGCCGCGAACTCCGGATGGTCGCTCGGTGCCTGTCCGCAGATACCAACAGGTCGGTTAGCGGCGTGCGCGCGCTCGATGAGGTCGGCAATCATCTGCGTTACCGAGGTCTGCCGCTCGTCGAAGAGGTCGGCCAGGCGCTCGGCGTCCCGGTCGATGCCCAGTACGAGCTGGGTGAGGTCGTTCGAGCCGATGGAGAACCCATCGAAGCGCTCCGCGAAGTCGCTGGCCTGCACCACGTTTGAGGGCAGTTCGGCCATCACGTACACCTCCAGCTCGTCGCGCCCGCGCTCCAGTCCTTCCTCGGCCATCACCGCAAGCACTTTATCGGCCTCCTCCGGTGTGCGGCAGAAGGGAATCATTACCACCACGTTGGTGAAGCCCATCTCCTCCCGGGCCCTCCGGATGGCCTGGCATTCGAGCGCGAAGCCCTCCCGGTACTCTTTATGGTAATAGCGCGAGGCGCCGCGCCAGCCGAGCATCGGGTTATCCTCCGCCGGCTCAAACGCCTGGCCGCCGATGAGTTCGGCGTACTCGTTCGTCTTGAAATCGCTCGTCCGCACAATCACCGGATCGGGGTACTGTGAGGCAGCGATGGTGGCGATACCGCGTGCCATCCGGTCGATAAAATACTCCCGCTTATCGTTGAAGCCCCGGGTTAGCGTTTCTATCTGCTCTCGCGCCGAATCATCTTCCAGGTCATCAAACCGCACCAGCGCCATCGGGTGAATCTGGATGATGTTATTGACGATGTACTCGATCCGCGCCAGCCCAACGCCTTTGGTTGGCAGACGCCACCACTGCAACGCGCCGGCCGGGCTCGCGATATTCAGCATCACGCGCGTATCGACGGCCGGAAGGTCGTCGAGGTTGACTTCGCTGACCTCCATTTCTAACGCTCCGTCGTAGACGTAGCCTTCATCGCCCTCGGCACAGGAGATTGTTACCTCCTGGTCGTCGCGAAGAACTTCTGTAGCATTGCCCGTTCCCACCACAGCCGGGATACCAAGCTCCCGACTGACAATGGCCGCGTGAGAGGTGCGGCCACCATGGTCGGTGACGATGCCGCCGGCCTTCTTCATGATCGGGCCCCAGTCTGGATCCGTCATCGAGGTAACCAGAATGGCCCCTTCTTCGAACTGGTCGATGTTTTCAACGCTCTCAATCACGCATGCTCGACCTGTGGCAATCGAGCGCCCGATGCTCAGGCCGGTAGCAATTCGCTCACCGGATTCCGCCAGGCGGTATGTTTTGAGGACGCCCTCCGCCAGGCGTGACTGGACGGTTTCCGGGCGTGCCTGTACGATGAAAAGCTCCTGCGACTCGCCATCCCGCGCCCATTCGATATCCATGGGGCGATCGTAATGCTCCTCAATTAAAAGTCCCCACTTTGCCAGGAGCAGCGTTTCTTCGTCGTCCAGAACAAACGCATCCTGCTCGTCTGCCGTGGCCTCGACGGTGCGGGTGGGCTCATCCGGGTCTTCGGTGAAGACCATCTTTTCCTTTTGCGTGCCGCGGTTTTTCCCGAGGATGGGTGTAAGCCCATCATCATCCAGAAACGGCTTGTAGACCATGTACTGATCGGGCGTGATGGATCCCTTTACGACCGGCTCTCCGAGCCCCCAGCCGGCATTAATCACCGTTACATCGGGAAAGCCGGTTTCCGTGTCGATCGTGAAGAGCACGCCTGCCTTATCTGCCCGTACCATCTTCTGAACGCCGGCCGAAAGCGCGACCTCCATGTGATCGAATCCGTGCTCCTCCCTGTAGCTCATGGCGCGGTCGGTGAAAAGCGAGGCGTAGCATTTGCGACAGGCGTCGAGGACGCCATCGGCTCCCCGAATGTTGAGGTAGGTTTCCTGCTGACCGGCAAAGCTGGCTTCGGGGAGATCTTCCGCTGTTGCACTGCTGCGCACGGCTACGTCTACCTCGTCAGCCTCGTACTCGCGGCACAGCTCTTCGTAAGCCTCGCGGATGCCCGTTGCAATCGCTTCGGGGAATTCACCTCCGCGGAAAAGCTGCCGAATGGCGCGGCCGGTATCGGCCAGCGACTGCTCGCCATCATGCCACCGGGCAAGCTCCTCCTGGAT
>SLED01000370.1 GCA_007124945.1 Salinibacteraceae bacterium
CTAATGGAAGAGACCGGGGCGTCGATTTGCTTAGCGCGGTATCAGGACTTGCGCTGCTTTTTGTTCTCGTCGTCATGTTCGTACGCTGCGATGATGTCCTTGACGAGCTGATGTCGGACAACGTCGCCCCTGTCAAAGGTGACGAACGATATGCCCGTTACGTCTGAGAGGATGCGGCGCGCTTCAAGAAGACCGCTATTTCGACGACTTGGAAGGTCGATTTGTGTGGCATCGCCGGTTATGATGGCGCGGCTATTGATGCCCAGACGCGTCAGAAACATCTTCATCTGCTGCCTGGTGGCGTTCTGAGCCTCATCCAGTATTACGAAGGACGAACTGAGGGTACGCCCCCGCATGTACGCCAGCGGCACGATCTCAACGACCTGCTGCTCCATGTATTCGCGCAGTCGCTCCCGTGGTATCATGTCGCCAAGTGCGTCGTACAACGGGCGAAGATAGGGGTCCACTTTCTCCCGGAAATCCCCTGGTAGAAACCCGAGTTGCTCGCCCGCTTCCACCGCCGGCCGCGAAAGCACGATACGCTTGACGCGTCGGGCCTTAAGCGCAGACACGGCCAACGCTACCGCCGTGTACGTCTTACCCGTACCGGCGGGGCCGATCGCAAACACTACGTCATGGTCAGCTGCCTCCTCTACAAGCCGCGCCTGATTAGGCGTCTTCGACTTGATGGCTGTCCCGTTAGGCGTGAGAAGAATCACGTCCCCGACGTCGCTTACTGCGGAAGGGGCCCCGTCTCCCTGAACGTACAGCGCCATTACCGCCGACACATCCGACTCTGTGAGGTTACCATTCCTCTTTAAAATGAGCGAAAGCTCATCAAGAACACGCCGAATCGTTTCGACCTCTTCAGGCTCACCCTGTACAATAACACGGTTCCCTCTCGCCGTAATGTGCGCCTGAGGGAAGGCTGACTCAATCTTTCGAAGGTTGACGTCGTTGAACCCGAGCAGCAACAGGGGCTCAACATCAGAAATCGTAAACTGCTCTGTGATCAAAGTGTGGGTAGCGTTTTGCTCAAAAGAAGACAGGTGGTCCGGCTATCCACCAGCGTTTAGCAAAGCCTCAAGCTGCGCACCCCTGCCTCTGCATAGTACCATTTAAACTACCAGGCTAACAGCAGTTTCAATGCCATGGCACGACCGTTAATCGTCGAATTTACCAAAATGAATGGCGCCGGTAATGATTTTATTGTTATCGATAACCGCTTCTACGCGTTTGTGCCAGCAGAACTATCGGCGATCGCCGCACGGTATTGTCCGCGGCGTACGGGGATAGGCGCCGACGGTCTTCTGGCTTATGAGGTTGAGCAGGACAGCGATGCACATTTCCGGATGCGTTATTTTAACGCGGACGGATCTGCAGCCACCATGTGTGGGAACGGTGCTCGGTGTATCGTTGCATTTGCCCATGCGTCTGGAGCGCGCGGACCGAGGCTGGAGTTTGACACGGACGCTGGCCGGTATACCGCGGAAGTAAAGGAAGGGGGCACGCGGGTGCGGCTGCACGTGCCGGCTCCCGACCGATATCTGCCCGATCACGCGCTTGAGTCAACCGCGATTCCCGGAAACGGCCAGCCGTCATTTATATGGACGGGGACGGAGCACCTGGTATGTTTTGTTGATGATCAGACGCAGCGGGCAGTATCCGAATGGGCTCCCGAGGTCCGAAACGATGATAGCCTGAAGCCTCACGGCGCCAACATTAACGCCGTGGTGGTCCCGGCAGTACAGACCGATCGTGCACGTATCGACGTGCGAACGTTCGAGAAGGGGGTGGAGCACGAGACCCTTGCCTGTGGAACAGGTGCGCTGGCGTCTGCCGTGGTTGCGAGGTTACAGGAAAAAGTGACCTCCGATACGATTGACGTGTCGATGCCTGGTGGCACACTCACCGTTGGCATCGAGTGGAGTGGTAAACGGATCAGCAGATTGATTCTGGAAGGCCCCGCTGAGAAAGTTTATCGTGGCACCATAGAGCTTCGGCTGCAGGAGCTTCGGGCATAAAGAAAAAGCACGCCACCCGAAGGCAGCGTGCTCTTTCTGATGTTCTCTTTCCGACTGCGATTACTGAACCAGGATACGATCCCGGTTGTCGGTGATGGAGGCGTTCGCCTTCAGATTTTCGATCCACGATTCCTGTAGCTCCATGATACGCTCCTGCTGAAGTTGCTGGCGTATCTGGGCACGGCGATCGTCGGTGAGTTCTGGTATCTCGGCAACCCGTGTTACGCGGGCGGCCCACACGCCATTCTCTCCTTCGGTTACGCCGGTTTCATCACCTTCGTCAAGGCCAAGTACTTGCCCGGCAAATCTCGTTTCCCGGCCGAGGCCCGGTACAGATGTGTTGTCATGCGAGACGTTCGATGCTGTTCGCAACTCTGTGCCGAGGGCTTCGGCAAGGCCGTCAAAGCCATGCTCTTCGTACGCTTCCTGCATCCGCTGAACCTGGACTTCTCTCTTGGCCTGCAGGATGGCCCGTGGTTCAACAGCATCACGCACCTCTTCGAAGGAGCGGTACCCTGCCGACTCAACGTCGGTCACGCGCGCGACGACCATCTTGTCATCAAGCTCGATGACATCGCTAATATCGCCGCGACGGGCTCCCTCAAGGAAACTCTGTAGCGAAGGACTACGCCCGATCTGGGGAATATCCTCCTGCCCATCCTCAACGCGCACCCGCTCAAGCGAGAGGTTGAGACGAGCTGCTTCCTCCTCAAAGTCGGCACCTTCTTCAGTGTAGTACTGAAGATCCTCAAGCGTATTCTCTATATCGCGCAGCGTTGCGATGGAAGGCTCCATGTTTTGCGCGTAAACAGCTACCTGAACCTCCTGATCGACGCGCTGCATCACCTCGATAAGATGATAGCCAAACTCCGTCTGCACGGGACCGACAATGTCGCCGATGCTCGCGTTTTGCGCAGCATTCTCGAAAGCTGACACCATCGAGCCAGGCCCAAACCATCCGAGGTCTCCACCCCGATTGGCCGAGCCCGGATCTTCAGAATGCTCACGGGCAAGAGCGTTGAAATCGCCGCCATCACGCAGTTCAGCGAGGAGATTGTTAGCCAGCTCCTGCGCTTCGGCGTCCGAACGGTCATCAGTACTGATGAGGATGTGACGGGCGCGCATCACCGTTTCGTCGGCCGGCTGCAGATCAAGGATCTTCATCAGGTTAACCTGATCGTTCGCCACCACCGGGCCGGAGACAGCGCCGACCTCCATGTTTTCAGCTATTGCAGAAGCGATGGCATCTTCGAGATCAGTAAGCGCGAAGAAGGAATCAGTAAACTCTCGCTCTGAAGCATAGCGCTGGAGGAAGTCCTCTGGATCTTCAGTCGCAGCAAACTCATCCTTCATGCCACGGAGATCGTCCTTGATGGCTGTCGTGTCCTCAGGCGCTGCTACTTTCGGAATCGAAGCGTACTGGACTTCATACGAACGCTCCCGACGGTAATCCTCACGGTTTGCATCGTAGAATGCGCGGATGTCGTCTTCAGTTACCTCTATCTCGTCATCCGAGAGCGCTGCATACCGGAGGGCCACGTACTCCGCATCCGCACGCTGATTTTCTCGCTTATGAGCGGCTCTAATGTCGGACTCAGAAATACGGACGGAGGATTGCAGGAGGGAGACAAGCTTTTGCTGCCGGCGCTCCTGGCGGAGGAAGCCTTCCAGCTGCAACCACTGCTCGCGTAGCTGGGGGTCCTGGTCCATGTTCTCAACCACGTTCTGGATCATAGCGCGATCCACGTTACCATCCTGGTCGCTGAAGTTGGCAACAATTACGGGGTGAGGGTCTTCGCCCAAAATCATTTCATACAGCTCATCATCCGATACCTGGATACCGAGCCGGTCCATCTCGTGCTTTATCAGCCGGTCTTCGACCAGGTCCTCGAACGTGCGCTCCTCTTCTATTTCGCGCCGCTGAGCGGAAGCAGCCTGACCAGTCTGCTGTCGATAGGCGTCGAGTCGCTGGTCAAGCGCCTCGCGGTATTCCTGATGAGAGATAGACTCGCCATCAACAACAATTAAATTGGACGCACTGGTGCCACTTAGATAGTCAACACCACCGGAGTCCTGCAGGACCCAGATTACGCCAAACGCAAATACGAGAATCCAGAGGATAACCCCTGTGTTCTCGCGGATATTCGTCATTGTGCCCATAAGGCAACCGGATATAAATTGGGTTGGTACATCGGAACCGTGTGATCACGGTTGGAGCGAGATTAGGCTACTCGCCATCAAGTCCACATGTACCGCACCGTAACGTATTTGTTCGGTTGCCGGCAAGAGAACTGCTGCAATTCGGTAGCCGTTCTTCAGGCTGCGATAGCTTCTGTGCGCGTAAGTTGTGCACGCAGTGTTTTACGGACAGAACTGAGAATCTGTGAAATGCGCGCTTCGGTAAGATCCATCAGTTCGGCGATATCCTTCAGGCGAAGCTCCTCAAAGTAGTAGAGGCCGAGAATAGTCTGTTCGCGCTCCGGAAGTTGTGATACTAAGACGCTTACATACTGATACAGGGAGCGCTGTTCAACCGAATGGAAAGCTTCCTCAGCTTCGGAGTTGACGAGCATGTCGAGGAGGTTGCGGTCGGTGTCGTGTGCAAGAGGGGCATGCAGGGCCTGCGAGTAGCGTCGCTGAGAGATGTGCTGAAGGTAGCGATAATCCTCAAGGCTCATATCCATCGCCTCAGCTACGTCTGCTTCGGTGGGGTCCTCGCCCATGCTTTGCTGTAGATCATTGTAGGTTTTCTGCGCCTCAGCCAGGCGGCGCCTCCGTTCTCGCGGCAGCGTATCGATGGATCGCAGATAATCAACAACGGCTCCGCGCACACGACCGTACGCATACGATACGAATGGTGTGCTGCGAGAAGAATCGTACGCATCGAGTGCTTGCAGCAAGCCAACATAGCCTACGTGCTCCAGATCATCGCGGCTGGCCAGTACGTTGTCGGGTACATTCAGCCGGTTAACGAGCGAGCGAACGAACGGCAGAGCCGCCCGCACAACCGCTTCGCGATTTTCGGGGCAGGGGTCGGCGGTGTGTGCTTCGGCGAGCTGCTGTAAATCGCGTTTCATATCTGTGTGCTGGGTCACGTGAGGCTGGTGCATGAGCCGGACCGGTGGGCCGTCCGATGTTCACTGCACCTTTGTTCAACCTCCATGCCAGCACCGCAAAGGAGTAGCGGGCCAGAGCAGTTGATGGAAGCCACAACGGCTGCCCGATTGCCGCGAAGATCCCGCTATACCCCCAGGAAATGGCTCCAACGGGGCCAAATTAAGCGATTTCGCAAATTGGATTGCTGGACCGGTGGATTCGTAATGAGAGCAGATAACCCGCGCTACAGGCCGGTCCGATCCCGTGAATACCTGCGATCGAGGAGGAGAGGAAGGTTTACCATCGGGAAATCAGAAAACCTTTCAGGTAGAATTGTAACATCTTTTGCCGGATTTCCCAAGACCTCCGGCGCCGTCCGGCTTCGAATAGCGGACGGATACCAGCGCGGCTATTTACATCGACCAAGTCCTATTGTACCTTAAGCGACTGTGTCTACTTTCCGCTAACGCATTGCAAGAATGGCCGACCAACCCCGAGTCCTGTTCGTCGATGACGAGCAGATGCTTCATAATCTGTTTTCGCGTCTGTTCAAGCGTAACGACATTCATCTTAGCAGCTGCATGAGCGCCGTGCAGGCTGTCGATGCGCTGAAGGAGGAGGAGTTCGATCTGGTAATCACCGACTTCATGATGCCAGACATGGATGGGGTGGAGCTGCTTGCGCACATTCGGAAGGAGTATCCCTCCATGCGTGTCATTATGATAACCGCGCACGCGAACGTGCAGCACGCCGTGCGCGCGATGAAGAAAGGCGCCATCGACTATATTCCCAAGCCGTTCTCTACAGACGAGCTGCTGGAGCGCGTACAGAATATCCTGGCCGAGCCTGAACCGGAGGAGGTAGTCGCGCGGGCACGCAAACAGAAGCAGGACTCGCGTACCAAGGCATCAAGCGAATTTATTGGTGAGCATCCAAAGGTTCAGAAATTGAAAGAGATGCTGCCGCTTGTGAGTGCGAATCGGGCGCCCATCTTTATCCAGGGGGAGAGCGGTACAGGAAAAGAGGTACTTGCGCGCGTCATTCATAATCAGAGTGACCGCTCAGGCAAGCCATTTGTAGCGCTGAACTGCGCTACACTACCGTCTGAGTTGGCCGAGAGCCACCTCTTCGGTCACCTGAAAGGGGCATTTACCGGCGCGGTAGCCGACATGACCGGAGCGTTTGAGAAGGCTGATGGCGGAACGCTGCTCCTTGACGAGGTGACAGAAGTTAGCCAAAATATCCAGGCAAAACTCCTGCGCGCGCTGCAGGAGCAGGAAATCGTCAAGGTCGGTTCATCATCTCCGATGCAGGTCGATGTTCGCGTGGTTGCTACCAGCAATCGTAATCTGCAGGAAGCGATCAAAGACGGGTCGTTTCGAGAAGATCTCTATCACCGGCTCTCCGTCTTCCCGCTTACTCTGCCGCCACTCAGGGACCGTCCATCAGATATCCCGCTTCTCGTTTCCTTCTTTGTAGAGAAGTATGCCGACCTCTATGGACTTCCGGACAAGGAGGTCAGTGATGAGCTGATGGACGACTTTATGTCGCGGCCTTGGCCTGGAAACGTTCGGGAGCTTGAGAATATGGTTCAGCGGGGCGTGCTTCTTTCTGCTGAGGAGGAAGTGATTGAGCGTGATGACGTGGTCAACGACTTCTTTACGGATAAGCAGACCTCCTCAACCGGGGCGACGCAACTCGTGCGGGAAGGACAGACGATTGAGGATATGGAGCGCGAAATGATCCTGAAGACGCTGGAACGCACGGGCCATAACCAGAAGGAAGCAGCAAGCCGACTCGGGGTGAGCGCGCGGACGATTCGCAACAAGCTGAAGAAATACCGCAAGCAGGGGCACATCCCGGAGTAGGGAGGGGCCTCAGGGCTGATCGGTAGATTCCTCCTCGTCCGACTCAGACGTGACGTCGTCGGTAAGGCGCCGAGCTACCTCATCCATAACTTCAGGTCGCCGGTAAAAGCCATCTCGGATACGTTCCCGTAATTGCTTCAGGCGCCCGGGGGGAAGTTCGTCGTCCTCGCTCATGTGGAGGAGCGACGATGAAAAGTAAGGCGACGTGCCAGCCGCTGAAGGGGCGAGGCGATAGAGTCGGAAAAGACCGCGCATAGAGGCGTCGTTGATCCCTTGGTTGATGCTTCACCGAGATGTAAAATCGGTGCGTAGCTTCAGGTTCAGACGCTCGTATCGTCTCGGGCGCGGTACTTATTAAGAACTGGTCACGGATTAGATACTGGTGTGATACTGCCGGGCTTGATCGACCGCGCCAGTCCGCAGGCACAGACCGACGATGCGGCGGCGCAGCGCATCCGCAGGTGCGTCTGAATCATCAAGGGAGAGGTAGAGAGAGAGGGCGTCTTCCTCCCATCCGCGGTCAACGAGAGCCTGCAGCACGCCATCCGCAGCTGCATATGGAAGAATATTGATCAGCGCAGCAGCGGAGTCCCTGGCTGTCTGCTTATCCATCGTGTTAACGCTGAGACGGAAGAGGTCTTGCAGAAGGGTCCGGGGCATTTCCACGAGCTTCGGATAGGCCGATTTCAGGTGGCTGATAGCCAGCGGGCGATCATTTTGGCGGAAGGCCCACGACGCCAGTGCGGTATGGTAGTCGGCTACAGATAACGGGATGTCCCACCCACCGTGGGCAGGTGCGTCCGCATCCTGGGACGCAAGAAGATCGTAGGCTGCTTCAAACTGCTGCCTGCGCGCAAGGATGTCGCACTTCAGGCGCAAGGCGAGCCATTGCTCCGGCACAATATCGAGAGAACGAGTAAGCCACCGCTGTGTGGCTGTGCCGTTGCCAAGGGCACGCTCAATGATGGCTCGTGCAGCAAAGAGGGCTGCCTGGTCACCTTCCGTTGCTGCGGAAGCCGTAGGGAGCTCTTCCCGCGCATCGCGCCATCGATTATCTGCCATCGCCTCCCAGAGTGGGCGCATGGTGGAGGATATATGCTCCGGGTGAAATGTTGGTGCAGGGAGTCGATACGTGGCAAGCGTGGCGGGCGTCGTGCTCATGGATACATGAAGGTATGCAGTTGTACGGGTCGGGCTCTCCGATACCATAGAAAATCCTGCCAATACCCCAACCGCTGCGCAATGGAGCATTTGCTCGGTCCATCCGGTACACTTTTCCGCCCGTAATCGACAGCCTTTCCTCCTACTGTGCCGCCAAGGCGGACGCGTGCATGCAGATTATCCGCCGCTCCAGCATCGTTTTCTATTCCGCTCTTGCCCTGATTCTGGGCATAGCGGTGGGTATCATCCTTTTTCAGATTGGATATTCGCCGTTGTGGGCCGCACTCGTTGTCGCATCAGTACTATACCTTGGCGGGAGGAAAGCGCTGCGTCGCTGGCGCGTTGCGCAGCGGCCTTTTCCTGACGTATGGCGAGACTGGCTCTCCTCGAATGTGCCTTTCTACACCCGTCTGAGCAAGGGGGCACGTGAGCGATTCGAACGGGACATCCTCTTCTTTCTGGATGAATGGCGGTTTGAGGGTGTGGCGAATGTTCAGGTAAAGGATGAACATCGTCTTGCCGTAGCCGCGGGTGCTGCGCTACTCCTGCACGGCCGCCCAACGTGGGAATTGCCCACACGCCGATCGATATTGCTCTACCCAGACCGGTTCGATGACGACTATTTTAATGCGTCGGATGCTGCCTACGACGGGATGGTGCATGCTCAGGGCCCCATCATCCTGTCGACCAAGGCGGTCATTACAAGCTGGACGTATCCCCACAGGGGCGACAATGTGATTCTGCACGAATTGGCCCACCTCTTCGACTTTTCTCATGGAGAAGCGGAAGGGGTACCCACACTGATGGATCCTTCTTCTGCGCGGGCCTGGGAGGAGCTCGTCGAGCGTGAAATGCGAAAGGTGCGCCACGGGAAATCGTTACTTCGCTCGTACGCTGCAACCGACGGAGCCGAGTTCTTTGCTGTGGCTGTAGAGAACTTTTTCGAACGGCCGGAGGCGATGAAAAAGCGTCATTGCCAGTTGTACGAGGCGCTTTCAGCTTTTTTCAATCTTGATCCTGCAGCAATTCTTTCGCGCAGCCAGGAGCAAAAATAGCAAAGTCGCTCAGGTCACGGGCCCGGCTTCCTCAGTGGTGCTGGCCGGTGTTGAACGGTAGGCCCCGGTGGAAACGATTTTAGAGAGTACATCAAACGCTCGGTCTACCTCCTCCTCAGAGTTCCAGACGAAAGGAGCCATGCGGAGGTATTTGTCCTGCCGGCTGTCGGTGTAGATATGATGCTCCTTGAGGGCCGCACAGAGCTTGCCCGCCATCGGTACTTCCAGAATAACCATCGCTCCTCTTCGAGATGCTTCCCGCGGCGACCGGACTGCGAGACCTGCCGCGTCTGCTCTTGTTATACACCTCTCAGTGAGCTGGAGTGAGTATTCGCGAACGTGGTCCAATCCTGCATCAAGCAGGATGCGAAGACCCTCCACAGCGTGGTACATGGAGGCCACGGCTGTAGTGCCCCCCTGAAACCGGTACCGAACCTGCGGGTGAACGTCTGGCTCGCTCGCAAACGCGAACGGGTCGGCATCTCCAAACCATCCCGTAGTGCGGGGGGTGAGCTCCAGATCCGACCGGATATAGACAAACGCGTTGCCCGAAGAGCCACACGCCTCCTTTAGCAATCCTCCGGTGTAAAGATCGGCATTCAACTCAACCACATCTACTGGAAGCGACCCAACCGCGTGGTACCCGTCGACAAGTAGCAGTCCATCGTGCCGGTGAACCTTGTCAGCCACTCGTTGGAGAAACGCATCCTGCAGTACCTCTCCGGTGGTGAAGCCAACATGGCTCAGTGCAACAAGGTCGGTGTCGGGAGTAATGGCATCGAGCACCGATTCCTGATCAACGAAGCCGCTCTCATCAAGGGGTACGATCGTGAGCTGCAACTCAAGCAGATCACGCCACTGCTTGAGACTGTGCAGCACCGAGGGAAACTCGGCTTCAGTTAGTACCACGTGACTACCTTCAGAAAATGTCTCTGGTGCGGAGAGCAGACACTGGACCGTCCAGTGTACGTTGGGCTGAAGTATGGACGTTCCCTGCGGTGCACCGATAGCGGGGGCCACAAACGTGTCGGCCAGGTACTCCGGCAACGACCACCATCCGATGGGAGGGTCATCCGAGTCCTTCCAGTGATTCGGTATCCGATTCCAGGCGTCAACTCCGCGGGAGGCCCAATCCTCAACAAACGCCTGCATCATATCCGGCACTGTTGCGGGCATCAAGCCGTGAGTAAAGGCCCGCAACTCAACAGCATCGTCGGGCAGGTTTGTGGTAAAGGCAGACTTGAGCGGTAGCATGTAGTCGGGAGTAAGCGGTGAACAATGCGATGCGGTTACACGGAGTAGGGGAGAAGGTTTAATCGTTCACTACAAGGTCGATACCGATAGATACCCCGCAAAATGAGTCAGATCAATCCTGATTATGCAACCTGATAACCAAAGTGCATCGGCTGTGCAGTCGGAGGATGGGCGAGAGGTAGCTCCCCCGGTTTCATCCTACGAACTTTCTGAAACTTCCACGAACGGAACCGAGGCATCAGAGGCGTTTGACCCGCTTCATCTGCGGGATCGCGTGGTTATAAAGCTCCTTTTTGGGGAATTCGTTACAGAAGAGCAAGTCGCACAGGCGTGGGAACGCTGGCGCAAGATGTCAGAAGAGAAGCGACCGGCACTCTGGCGCGTATTGATGACCGTCTCGGGCGTGGATGCAAGCACAGTGCGGGAAGAGGCTGCGAAAACCTATGCCTTCGACACGGTTTCCGTGCCAGAGGAGGCGATCCGGCAGTTCATCGAAAAGGTGAAGGAGCAGGACCTTTTTTCGGATGAGCAGTGGCGCGAGCTCATCGATGCGCGCGTCCTTCCGGTCGGGCAGGAAGATGGGAAGGATGGCCGGGTGATGGTCTTTGGTACGCACGAACCCACCCGTCATCTGGTTAGTGAGTTATTGAAGCGCTTGCCCGTCCGGCGGTTTGAAGTGCAATACCTGTCGGAGGATACCCTTGACACGCTGTTACAGGCGGCTTCGTCCCAGCGTAACCAGTATCTGGATGCGGTGGAGGAGGGCGAAGTGGCGGTCGATCTCGGCTCCAGTTTCGATCAGCAGGAGTCCCTGGTTGATGAGGACGAGCTTGAGTCGCAGATGAGTCGCTCTGCCCTCATTAATCTGTTTGAGGCGATGCTCGTGGAAGCCGTCCATCAGGAAGTATCTGACATCCACATCGTGCCGGGCAAACAGCGCGAGGTGGAGATTCATTTCAGGAAGAACGGTGAGCTAACGCCGTGGCATATCAACAAGCGCATTCACCCAGAGGCGTTCCTTGCGGTCGTAAAGGACAACACACTGAACGTGGATCGTTTCGAGCGCCAGAAGGCTCAGGACGGTTTTATTCAGCGTTCTGTTGACAACACGGTTATCCGGTATCGCGTGTCGATTCTGCCCATCACCACTACCGATAGCAGTTTGCACGCGGAGTCGGTCGTTATCCGCGTGCTCGATGATCGCCGCGTTATCTCCAGCCTGCGTGAGCTGGGCCTCCCAGATCATACCTACAAAAAAGTAGACCGGGCTATTCGACAGCCGTACGGGATGGTTGTCCTTACAGGCCCTACCGGATCGGGTAAATCCACGACGCTTTACGCAGCCCCGCAGGAGCTCGTGACCCCGCTGCTGAATGTTATCACAGTAGAAGACCCGGTGGAGTACGTCCTCCCCGGTGTGCGTCAGGTGAAGCTCAGCCACAAGCTGGGTATGGAGCAGGCGATGCGATCCATTCTACGCCACGATCCTGACATCGTGATGGTAGGTGAGATGCGGGACAGGGAAACAGCGGAGCTGGCCATCAAACTCGCAAATACGGGCCACCTTACGTTTAGCACGCTCCATACAAATGATGCCCCGAGTGCGCTTAGTCGTCTGTACAAGATGGGCATCGAACCATTTTTGATCGCGAGCTCCATCAACCTTGTGGTGGCCCAGCGGCTGATCCGTACGCTATGCTCCGCGTGCAAAGAGCCTGAAACGATCGCCGATGAAATGCTGGAGGCGTACGGCTTTGAAGATGTCCCGGCAGACGCCACCTTCTACCGGCACACGCGAAGCGATGACTGCCCGGTTTGTGGGGGCACCGGCTTCAACGGACGGCGTGCAATCTGTGAAGGGCTTCCATTCTCGGATGAGATACGCAAGCACATCGTAACGGCGGGAGAGGTGATCGACGAGCAGGTTATCACCAAGACGGCTCTGGATGAAGGAATGGTGACGCTACAGGGAGCGGCCCGCCAGGCCGTACTCCGCGGCGAAACCTCTCTACAAGAGATGCTACGGGTAGTGTTTACCGGAATGCAGTGACGTTGTGTTGTCTATTGGCTCGGCAACGGTCTACAGGATCTCCCACCACGCACATGTAATACGATTGCGAGGGCGAGCTTTAACTAATGCGCGCAGGCCGATCCCGCACGCGGTTGGCGAGGACGTTACGACGAACGCCGGTATAATTGCAGCAGTTTTTCCGCTGCGGCAAAAGAGGTAAGCCTTCCGTCCAGTACGTCCTTTTCGATTGCGTCCAGCGCGGCCGTTACCTCAGGGTCAGAAAAGAACTCATGGCGCAGGCGTTGCTCGATGGTCTGATGCATCCAGTAGCGTGATTGTCTGCGGCGACGCTTCTCAAAATATCCGTCTGCTCGTACGTGTTCGAGGTAGTCGCAGACCCCGTCCCAGACGTCTTCGATGCCCGATCCTGTTACAGCGGAGCAGGTTAAAACGCGAGGTTGCCAGCCTGAATCGGTAGGCGGGAAAAGCTTTAGTGCGCGTTGAAACTCCTGCCGGGCTTGCTCCGCGGCGCGCTCGTTTCCGCCATCTGCTTTGGTCACGGCGATAAGGTCGGCCATTTCCATGATGCCCCGCTTGATGCCCTGCAGCTCATCCCCGGCCCCGGCCAGCGCGAGCAACAGAAATACGTCTACCATCGAATGAACCGTGACTTCGGATTGACCGACGCCCACGGTTTCTACGAAAATCGTGTTGAAGCCGGCAGCTTCGCATAGCACAATGGTTTCGCGTGTTTTGCGGGCGACCCCGCCAAGCGATCCGGCTGTAGGTGAGGGACGGATGAACGCATTCGGGTGGTTGGCAAGGCTCCCCATCCGCGTTTTGTCTCCGAGAATGGAGCCCCTACTTCGCTCACTTGACGGATCCACCGTAAGCACGGCGAGCCGTTCGTCATCCTTCACGAGCCGCATGCCAAGCGCTTCGATAAAGGTGCTCTTCCCGACACCCGGTACGCCCGTTATCGCTATCCGCTTGCTATCACCGGCATGGGGTAGGCACGCGTTGATGACCTCCTGTGCCTTATCCTGATGCCGGGGATGTGTGCTTTCGATAAGGGTTATGGCCCGGCTTAGCACCACGCGATCGCCTGCGCGAATTCCGTCGACATATTTCGCCGCCGTCCAGGCGGTGCTGCGATGGCGCGCTCGCAGACCCGGATTGATTGAAGGCGCGCCTCCCGGGCCGCGCGCCTCCCGGTGCTTGGGACCGTCTTCGGAAGTGGGGGTACCGTCGGAGGGCATGCGGAAGGAATTGGGTTAGCAGAGCGCCGGAGGGTTTATGCAGGCTCGTGCACGTCAGGTTCTGTATCAACCTCATCAAGAAGTACGCGCAGCAACTGCTGCGCAGCTTCGGCGATAACCGTTCCCGGACCGAAAACGCCCGTCACGCCCTCATCGTAGAGCATCTGGTAGTCGTTGGGAGGGATAACGCCACCAACGATTACGTGAATATCCTCCCGACCGAACTGCTTCAAGTGATCAAGCACTTCGGGCACCAGGCTCTTGTGCGCGCCCGCCAAACTGGACACACCGAGGATGTGCACATCGTTCTCTACGGCCTGACGTGCCGCTTCCTCCGGCGTCTGAAAGAGAGGTCCCACGTCGACGTCAAAGCCCAGATCGGCAAAGGCGGTGGCAATGACCTTGGAGCCACGATCGTGGCCGTCCTGGCCAACCTTAGCAACCAGTATCCTTGGCCGCCGCCCCGCTTTCTCGGCGAACTCGTCTGTAAACTCTTGCGCCGTGGCAAAGGCATCGTCCTTGTCGACTTCTGAGGCGTACACGCCGGAGATAACCTGGGTGCGTGCCTGGTAGCGTCCAAATACATTTTCCATAGCATCTGATATTTCTCCGAGTGTTGCGCGTGCTCGTGCCGCCTCGATCGACGCCGCCAGCAGATTATCACCGCGCTCGGCGGCCTTCTCTACGCCCTGCAGGGCATTGCGCACGTCATCTTCGTTGCGTTCTTGTTTCACGCGGTTGAGCCGCTCGATTTGTGTTCGCCGGACGGCCTCGTTGTCGATCTCCAGAACGTCCAGTTCGTCTTCTGAATCGCGACGGAAGCGGTTCACGCCCACGATGGTTTCCTTGCCGGTGTCAATCCGTGCTTGCTTGCGGGCCGCTGCTTCTTCGATGCGCTGCTTGGGGAGACCCTCTTCGATGGCCTTCGTCATGCCGCCAGCGTCTTCCACCTCCTGGATAAGCGTCCACGCCCGGCGCATCAGCTGGTCTGTCAGCCACTCCACATAGTAGGAGCCGCCCCAGGGATCGATGCCGTGGGTGATGTCCGTTTCCTCCTGCAGGTAGAGCTGCGTATTGCGCGCGATACGAGCAGAAAAGTCGGAGGGGAGAGCGATCGCTTCATCCAGCGCGTTGGTGTGTAGCGATTGCGTATGCCCGAGTGCAGCAGCCAGGGCTTCTATCGCGGTGCGCGCGACGTTGTTGAACGGATCTTGCTCGGTGAGGCTGTAGCCGGATGTCTGGCAATGGGTGCGCAGTGCCATCGACTTTGGATTTTCCGGTTCGAAGGGCTTCAC
>SLED01000084.1 GCA_007124945.1 Salinibacteraceae bacterium
ACCGTAGCGCTGGGAGCACTGCTCTGTGCATTTTTCTGGGCTGCGGTCATCGCGATTCTCAGCCGGCAGTCTGCAGGACCGCGTTTAGGGCAGGCGCTGACGCTGGTGGTGTGGCCTCGATGGCCGGTATTTCTGTTGCTCGTGATGGCGGCCGTGTTGCTTACGCTGTCGTCGCCTCTCGCGCTGTGGACGGGCGTGGTTGTGGTGAGCCTCTGGACTCTTGGCTGGCCCCTCCGCACGGCCCGGACGCTGCGGCATGTTTTGAAAATGCAGGTGCCCGCGTCTCGTAAACCGCTACTTATGTATCTTCTCAGTCCGTTCGTACCGATGCTTGTAGCAGCCGTTTTGCTGCTGATATATCGTGCCGAGTTACGGTTTATCTGGAGGCTACTGCAGGACGCGCCCGGGCTGTAATGGGTCTCAGGTCACCCTGCTCGCGGTACGGTTCGGCCGATTGGGCACCACACGATCAAGTCCATCTTCGAGCAGCCGCTGCCAGATACGCGCTGCGAAATCGAAGAAGGGTTGCTTCTGGTGTAGCCACCCAAAGTGAAGGGCATAGGGCGTAACTTCCAGAAAGTCTCCACGGCCAGGGATTCGTTCGGCCAGAGCTAATAGCGCATCGCGCACTCTACGGTTCGATAGTCCGCGCAGCGAGTATACGAAATCGTTCGGGTAGTAGCGGCAAGTGACGTCCTCGAACTCTTCGTCATGCAACGTAAGGCTGTCGATATAATCAAGCTGCGGGCTCTCCTGCGCCTGAAACCAGGGATAGACCGGCAGATCGAGGCGGCTCATGGCCATCGCCAGGCTCCATTCACAGGTTTCTTCGGAACGGCCCTCCTGGAGCCGGCTGCGGAAGTGTGTTTCGCCACTGCGGGTGAGGTACCGCGCTGCCTGCTTGCAAACCTCCTCCGCTATCGCCCGGTCCTGGGTGTAGATCATCCCTGCCTGCACGCGCGGTAAACACGTAAGGCCAAACCGGCGCAGCGTCCGGCGCCTCCGGTTGAGCAGGAGATCAAGGATGATCGCGGGCCCCTTGGGGCCACCAAAGAAGTAATCGGCGCGCTCCAGCCCCGTGGCGGTGAAGGGAAAAGTAGACAGCCGCGTCCAGAGCGGGTCAGGATTGCGACACCAGATCATATCGGCGTCGACAAAGAGCGTCCGGTCAAAGACCGCAAAGTTGTGGAGGTGGTGTTTGAATCCGACGATAGACTGGTGCCTGGCCGGAAGCGTCCGGATCACGTCAAACAGGTCGGCCACGCCGTGCGTTGTTAGCAGGCGCTGATGCGGCTCAGGGCAAAACAAGGCCACGGGGCGGCGGGCATCGTACCGGCGAAGCGTAGCAATGGATGCGGCGGCATGGCGCACGTAACGGTCGTCGCCATACGTGTGCAATACGTAACCTTCTACGGGTGCCTCCATGACGGTACGCTTGATGGTGAGAACGCGGTGTCGCCAACGCCTGGTATTTGAGCAGGTTCAGTGGTTGCCCGCACCGTCATCAAACAGAAAGGCCCCGCTCCTTACAACGAGCGAGGCCTCTGCTGAAGTTGAAACCCACCTTACCGGGTGCTCTCTTGCGCTTCCTGCTCGGCACGATCACGGCGCCGCTCAAGACTATCCATAAGCGCGTCAAATCCACGACGGGTTAGCACGCGCCGGAATGATCGCTCGTAACCGCCAACGGTGCTTACATCATCAAGCACAATGTCGTGAACGAGCCATTCACCGTTGTAGCGACCCATGAAGTACTCTACCTTCGTAGGTGTGCCCTGGTAGATGGTAGTGGTGTTTACGTAGGCGCTATCGCCCTCTACCGATATTTCGTCGTATGTAACTTCTGCCCGATACACTTCGAGGTCGGAGAGCGACTGCAGACGCACAATGTCGCTGAAGACATCGACGAACTCATCACGTTGCTCATCGGAGAGGTTGGCCCAGTCTGCGCCGAGAGCCTGGCGACTCATCTCCCGGAAGTTAATCACCCCGTTGATGAGCTCTTTCAGCTCGTCGCGTTGCTCCTGTGTAAAGGAGGTGCGGTCCCCAAGGATTCCCTTGATCTCCTGGTCGCGCTCTTCGAGCATCTGGCGGATCTCCTGCTCCTCATCCTGCTGCACGGCCGCATTCGCCTGGTGGAGGCCGCCAAAGACAATCAGAAGAGCGAGTAGAAAAGAGAATGAGCGTAAAAACATAGGGGTGCGAGTCATGACAGAAGCGGTCGATCTATTGTGAAACACGTGTAAGAGCAAGGGGGCACGTGATCTGTTTTCCGATTCGTGGTCTTGCAAACAAGATTATTCAACAAGCGTGCCAGCCTCAATGCGCTCGACAAGTTCACCGGAGGTTCGATAAAGTCTGATTACGGCCATATTGTACGCACGTTTAGCCTCATTAAACCGTATGCGGCGTTCGAGGCTGGCTTCCACAGCGTCTATCAAATTACCCACATCGCCCAGCTCAAGGTCGAAGTTTATCTGCTCCTCGCGGAGCCACCGCCGGCTAATGGCCAGGGCCTCTCGCTCGGACTCGAGTGCGATTTGCTTCGACTGTAGATCACGGTAGGCTTCCTCTACTTCAAAAAGGGTGAGCTGCTCGGCAGCCTCCTTCTGATAGCTGACCTTTCGCTCATCGGCGCGAGCCTGCTCTACGCGTGCTCGCGTCTGAAAAATATTGAGGTTCATCTGCATTCCCAGCCCGGCCCGGAGCCCCCTACCATCGAACGGGTCGCTAACAAACGGATTTTCCTGCCGAAAACGTCCCTGGGCAAACCGGTAATTTGCCTGTACGCCTGCAAACAGTTTCGGGTAGTAGTTGGATCGGGCTACGCGCACCTGCTGACTTCGCGCCTCCTTTCCTGCACGCGCCTGATGGAGCTCGGGCCTTCGTTGAATGGAACGCTCAAAGTAGGATTCCATCTCGGCAGGCTCGTAGTCAAGTTCCTGCAGAAAATCATCCTGCGGGAGGGCTACCGGACCGCCGGTGAGACCCAGTTGCCGGGTAAAGGCGGTCTGCAGGGTGCGTTGCTGCTGCTGAACCTCCGCGCGTTGTCTGCGCAGCTCTTGCTCTGTAAGCTCCAGTTTGAATTCGTCGGCACTGTCGACGTCTGGGTCGCCCTCATCGAGGAGGCGCTCTACCTCCCGGCGAGCCTGCCGCAAAACGTCCTCTGCCTCGTCGGCCACGCGGAGAAGCTCGTTGGTAAGCAGCAGCCCGTAGTAGATTTCTGCCGTGCGAAAGGCCACGCTCAACTTCTCAGACCGCACACGCGCCGACTCCACCTCCACACCGTGCCCTGCAGCGCGAACGTTACCGCTTAACTCACCCCATGTAAGGATAGGTTGCAGAAGATCTACCTCAAGCTGGTTGAAGGGGCGGATGTCCTCCCAGTCGTTGCGCACCTCGGGATCCAGATAGAGCTCATTCGATGGTCTATCGTTTGGGTTGGTGAGGCCTGGAGCGATCGCGTGAGCCGACTGCGCCCGAAATTCGGTGGCAAAGCGACTGGAGCGGGCAAGGCTTTGTGTAGCAAGCGCCCGATCCCGATCCGAAGCGACTGCCCCCACCTCTGGACTAACCTCGAGCGACTGCATTATCGCTTCCTGGAGCGACAGGCGCGTGGTATCGGAGACGCTTTGAGCCTCAGCACTGACGGAACTCAACGTCAGGCATGTAGCGAGGAGCAGAAAGGCAACGTGCTGAAGACGCATAGTAGCAGACAAGAGCTGTACGGTAGCAAAAACGTAAGGGCGGCAGAGGTGGGAGATTGCATAGCGGAGCCGCGCCGCACGGCATAGGCGTAACAATGCCAACGTGTGCATCGGTTTCATGGATCGCAATAACGATGCCACCTGCGGAACGACTCGCCCGCCGTGCGGGTGCCAGCAGTGTCTTAATCCCGCAGTAAAGCATGGCAGCTCATGTCATCAGGTAACCGGCCTCAGCCGCTGGGCGAAATTATGCAGGAGCTCATCGACGAGATGGGCCTCAAGCCCCGCATCG
The DNA here is from genome assembly GCA_007124945.1 of Salinibacteraceae bacterium. GTDB lineage: Bacteria > Bacteroidota > Rhodothermia > Rhodothermales > Salinibacteraceae > Tc-Br11-B2g6-7. Next base: position 4,000 of record SLED01000084.1, read on the forward strand.
ATGGTGCGCGTGTGGTTGAGGCATGGGCGTTTGTGGCAGGCACGAAAATCAACAGCCTGACGCAAAAAGCCTGGTTCAGGAGTGGTAAGCTGTACGTAAAGATCAGCTCAGCCACGTGGCGGCATGAACTGCATCTACGGCGTCGCGAATGGCTCCGGCGGTTGAATAACGAACTTGGGGAAGAGGTCGTTGAGGAGATCGTTTTTCGATGACGCGGCCGACCTTCGGGATTCCCGGGAGCCCTCCACCGCTATGAGGTCGCTGCGCCGAGGGCCCGCAGGCTCGTCGTACCATGGATGGGCGCTGGTAACG
>SLED01000351.1 GCA_007124945.1 Salinibacteraceae bacterium
ATCCGCCGCGCACTTGAAGAGCCGCTGCGTCAGCTCGCAGAAAATGCTGGCCTGGAAGGCTCTATTATCGTGCAGCGCGTGCGGGAAGGCGAGGGCAACTTCGGCTTCAACGTACAGACCGAAGAATATGCCGATCTCTTTGAAGCCGGTGTGATCGATCCCACGAAGGTGGCACGCACCGCGCTCGAAAACGCCGTATCGGTTGCCGCACTCCTCCTGACCACCGAATCCGTCATCGCGGATCGTCAGACTGAAGATGATGACGACGGTGACATGCCTGCTGGCGCCGGAATGGGCGGCGGCATGGGTGGCATGGGTGGCGGCATGGGCGGCATGGGAGGCGGCATGGGCTTCTAAAGCAGCCCTCTCCCGTAAAGCCCGGCCTCACGGCCGTGTAACAGCAAAAAGGCAGAGCCGCTATTCAGTGGCTCTGCCTTTCTGTTTTTGAAGACGTGCTGCCTCAGCGATCCGGAGTTACTTGTTGGCCTCGAAGACCTGAACATCCACAGGTATACGGATCTCGAAGGTAGTGCCTTTTCCTTTTTCGCTGCTTACATCGATAGATCCGTGCAGGCGCTCGATCAGCCGACGCGAGACGGTGAGCCCAATGCCACTCCCCTGATAGCTGCGTTCCATGCCCGTACTCTCCTGGACGAACTCATCGAAGACGTGGTCCAGAAAGCTCTCGTCGATCCCGATACCCGTATCCTGTACCTGTAGCCTGACGTATCCCTCTGCCTCTGGCCACAATTCAACGCAGACACATCCCTCGTGTGTAAACTTGAGCGCATTATCAAGCAGGTTGTGCAGCACACGACGTAGCATGCGATGATCCTGAAGCACGGTGATCGGATCCGCGTGCACCTCCAGGCGCAGTGCTACCTCCTTCTCTTCCGCCGTTGGACGCAGTTCGCGCTGGACGTCCTTGATAACGTCAACCAGGTTTACCGATTCGGGAACGATCTCAAGTTTTCCAGCCTCGATCTGAGCGAGATCAAGCATTGAATCAAGGGTGAGCAAAAGGCGCCGGCCACTTCGTTCAATGAGATCAACGAACCGCTCGTAACGAGGTCTGGTACCCTTACGCAACATAGAGGTAAAGCCCAGAATAACGGTTAGTGGCGTACGTACCTCATGCGTTATATTGGTGAGAATCGCCGTTTTCAAACGGGCCATCTCTTCTGCCCGCGTTTTCGCTTTCAGCAACTGCTGCTCAACTGCCCGACGCTCGGATATATCAGTGCAGATCCATACCAGACCGATCACCTCGCCCAGCTCATTACGTACTGCATCGGCTCGGAGTGCTACGGGAATTTCCTCGTGCGAACTGGCTCGCACACGCACGTCCCCCCGCCACGATGTACCAGCCTCCATCGCCACTCGAAGCTTATTACGCTGCTCCTCGTCAGCCACGATGGAAAGTACACCCGGCTCACGGTTCAGCTGATCAGCCGAAAAGCCAATCAGGCGATCAAATGCGTCGTTGAGATACGTCACCTGCCCATCCGGATCCAGCAGGAGAATGGCTTCACTCGTACTCTCAACTGCTTTGCTGATGCGCTGGAGCCGCGTGCGCGTTTGTTTGAGATCGGAAATGTCAAGCAGTACGCACAGTGCATGAGGCTCCGCTTGCAGCGTAAAGTTCTGAACGGTAGCCATCACAACGCGGCACCTCCCCCCGCCTCCGGCAACATGAATCTGAACGGGGCCCTCGCGCTGCGTTCCTGCATCTCCGGTGAGAAGGCTCGCTATCTCCGCGTTTTTCTGCCAGCCCTCTGCCCCCTCCACAGGCTGACCGACGAGATCTTCTCGGGGCTCGCCCGTCATCTTTTGGAAGGCTGTGTTTACATCCACGCAAACTCCATCCGATTTCCGGAAAAGCACGAGCCCGGCGGGTACTGACTGAAAGACGTGATAAAACAGATTCTTCGTCTGCGTGAGCGCTTGCTTTAGTTGTTGTCGGTCGGTGAGATCGCGCGCGGTGCTCAGCATAGCAGGTTCGCCATCAAGGTCGATGGGTACCATCACCGTTTCGACGGTACGCTCCACGCCGTCGAGGCGCCTGACCCGATACCGCACAGATTCGCGCTGCCTCCCAGACTCGATGTGTTGCAGAACGAGTGAGACATCATCGGGATGAACGAACTGCCACGCATTCTCCCCGATTAATGACTCGGGCGACTCTGCTCCCAGAAGCTCTGCTCCGGACGAGTTAAGATACGCGATAGAGTGATCCGCCCGTACGATCGATACCGCCTCGGGCAGGAGGTCGATAAGGTGCCCGTGTCTGCGCGCTACGCCGCGCAGATGATCGGCCAGATCCTGCCATCTACCAAGCGGCTCTACAGCACCAAGCACCCACTCCACCTTATCAGAAAGCACAACAGGCTCAAGGCGCACCTTCAAATGCCCCGAGCCATTTACCGCAGGCACAGTAAACGACACCACCTTCCGGCTTTCCACTGCCTCATGAAGCGCGTCCTCGCCTCTCTCGGTACTCAGGCACTCCGGGAGTTCAGTGCCTTGCTCCTGTCCTTCTTTACTCAACACAAACCAGGAATCGCTATCACGCTCCAAGCAGAACGGATATGCAGCATCCGACTCCATCACGCGTTGCAAGACTGCCTCTCTGGACCTCACAGTCTTCAACTCTGCCTTCGATGCCTCAAGCTCGCGCTTCAGTCGTGCAATTTCGGCCTTCAGATCGGCCACAGACGACGAAGCTTCACTTTTCATTGTTGATGACAAGCGTACGTGTGTACCAGTGTGATCATATAACAAGCGCTATTACGGTTTACCTGCTCACGAGGCCGTAAACGAAAGGGTGTATAGGCCCCACCAACATGAAGGGTAAGCGGTAGACGCCTCGCATACAAATTACTGGCGTTACGGTCTTGCAAACGGGCGCCTAAGAGCCTCTTAGAGGCTTCACCGCCTTCACAATGGGGTCAGCAAGGTCATCCGAGCGGATAATCTCAAAGCCAAGCTTCTTGCAGATGTGTTGCATCGCACGATTTTCTGAGAGAATATCGGCTACGATACGCTTAAGACCTTCCTGCTGGCCGATATCCACGAGGCGCCGTAGCAGTTCGGTTCCGAGGCCTATTCCCTGTGCATCATCACGTATGAGCATTGCAAACTCCCCCTCACCACGTCCCTGAATCTGCGTCAGCCGTCCCGCGCCCAGCACTTCTTCACCACCGTGCGCTTCGTCGTTGTCGCGTAGTGCAAGCAGAGCCATCTCCCGATCGTAATCTATGAAGCAAAGTCGGGAAAGCCGCTCGTGCGCTACGCGCTGATCGAGCTTCATAAGTCCGGCATATCGCAGATAGACGCTTCGTTCGGAGAGATGCTGATGGAATTCCACCAGTTTGGGTTCATCTTCCGGGCGAATAGGCCGAATCGTGATGGTATCTCCGGATTTCGATTCCCAGGTCCCGGCGTACTTTGATGGATACGGACGAATCGCAGTCTGAGGAAGACCTGTCCTAGTCGAATCGTGAAGTACCAGTCGCGCATCCAGAGCGATCAGGCCGTCCTCCGAAGCAAGAAGCGGATTAATGTCGATTTCCTTGATCTCTGGATGCTCTACCACCAGCTCACTGAACCTGACCAGCAGTTGCTCCAGTTCATCCATGGGAACGGGAGCACGGCCGCGCACACCCTGCAGCGCCTCATAGATGCGCGTCTGCTCCATCATGCGCCGGGCGAGCGTGGTGTTCAGTGGCGGCAATCCGAGGGCCCGGTCCCGGTACACCTCCACCAGGCTTCCACCCGAACCAAAGAGCAGCACCGGACCAAACTGCGCATCGAGACTGCTACCCACGATAAGTTCGTAGCCCTCGGTGCTAACCATCGGCTGCACGGTAACTCCATCGAAGCCTTCTTCCTGCCCCGTTTCTGCCATCCGATCCCGGATGCCATCAAAAGCGTCGGACACTTGGGAAGCGTCTTTTAGATTTAGTCGGACGCCCCCCACGTCGGTCTTGTGGGTGACGGTAAACGAGTGCAGCTTTACCACGACAGGGTAGCCGATCTCCTCAGCGTGGGCGACCGCTTCCTCCGCTGAGGTGGCCACCCGCGTTTCTACGGTGGGAATTCCGTAGGCAGCCATCACCTCTTTCGACTCAGCTTCAGTTAGCAGTTCACGCTCGTTGCTGCGGGCGTCCTGTAGGAGCTTACTAACCTCGTCTTTCTGATGCTCGGGCGCCTGCGCGAACTGGGGCGTTTCGTAGAGCGCCTGCAAATTGTAATTGTACCGCCACATGTAGTTGAAGATGGTGGCGGCCATATCCGGATAAGCA
>SLED01000038.1 GCA_007124945.1 Salinibacteraceae bacterium
CGTCAGCCCTTCGGCTCGCACCTTGCGCTCAAATACTTCTTCTGTGGATTCGGCCGCTATATCGTTGGTCGGGGTACTCATCTTTTTCAGTCTACTTTTATCGGGCAACGGATATCACAAACCGCCTAAACCATTACTTTAGCTTAACGCGATTCTTTAATTTTCGCACTTCGTGATCTTTCAAGGGACGGGACTCCCCGCGTTCCAATCCGGCTGTCGTGAGGCCGGCATAATTGACGCGTTCGAGGTGAACGACTTCATGGCCGATCGCTTCCATCATGCGGCGGATCTGCCGATTACGGCCTTCATGCAGCATTATACCGACTTCTTCCCGCTTTTTCGGGTCGATGTAGGTCACACGGTCGGCACTCGCTTTCCCATCTTCGAGTTCGACCCCGCGTTGCAAGGTATCGATCTCATGAGGATCGATTCTCTCACGGGTACGCACGACGTAGAGCTTCTTGGTCTCGTATCTCGGATGCATCAGTCGATGCGCCAGGTCGCCATCGTTCGTCAGGAGTAAGACGCCTACAGTGTCTCTATCAAGGCGGCCGACAGGAAACAGTCCCTCCCGAATCTTTTCCGGCAGTTTTAAAAGGTCGAGCACGGTATCACGGCCGCGCTCGTCGTCTGTGGTGCTGATGGTGTCTTTTGGTTTATTGAGCAGCATGTACCGGTGCTTCTGTGGTGAGATGCTCTTTCCATTGACCTCCACCGTATCATCCGGCTGCACCTGATACCAGTACTCCCGCGCCACCTGCCCATTGACCTTCACACGCCCCTGATCAATAAGGTCATCTGCCTTACGCCGTGAGGTGATACCTGCACGTGCGATGTACTTGTTCAGGCGTGTGCCAGCATTCTTTTTAGATGCCTTCTTCGACATAGATAACCGTCGACGTGTAAGGTGCGATGAAATTCAGGTACCTTACGGAAAGAAGCCCGCCGGGTGCCATCGTTGGGCCTATTCCTGCCCGGAATTGTTTGTGACTGCACCATTGCTGCCATGAGCGGCTTCTGTCCCGGAAGCCTCCTCATTCCCATTCACAGATGGACTGACAGGCAGCTCGCGCAGCATAAGCAGTTCCGCCCGCTCCTTGTCGAAGGCGGGGTCGTCCAGTAGCTCCTCAACCTCGCGCAGATCTGGCAGGTCATCCAGCGAATTGAGCCCAAAGGCGGTCAGAAAGTCATCCGTGGTGCCGTACAACATGGGCCGGCCGACGGAATCGCTCCGACCGACGACGTCGACAAGATCCATACCCAGCAACTTACGCAGTGCATAATCAGCGTCTACCCCGCGCACGTAGTCAACTTCCGGCTTGGTGGTAGGCTGCCGGTATGCGACGATTGCCAGGGTTTCCATAAGAGAGCGAGACAGCCTGCGCTCATGCGTTTGCTCCCGGAAGGTCTTCAAGTAGGGCGCCACTTCCCGACCGGTAGTCATCTGGAGGCCCCCCGCCCACTTCTGGATCCGCACGCCGCGATTGTTAGCGGCAAAAGAGTCGTTCAGTTCATCGACAGCGGAGAGTATCTCTTCTTCGGATGGAGGCTCTCCTCCCGTAACTTCTGCGATGACGTCGGCAATCTGAGCCGGTGAGACGATATCGCCGGCAGCAAACGTCAACCCTTCAATAATTCTATGCAGGCGCTTATCTGCCTGTGAGGGGAATGCTCCTTCGGATACCTCCATAAATCAGCCTTGAGATTCGCTGGTTTGAACGGCTGAGCCTGTAACCTCCGGCGCAGGCTCGCAAATAATGAAATCGTTTCTCTCGTCCGGTAGTTCGATACGAATGGACCCCACTCGCACAAGTTCAAGCACGGCGAGAAAGTTTGCAATAATCCGGCCGCGGGGGGCGCCTCGCAAGCTGTCTACAAAGCCGAATTTGTTGTTTCGCTGAAGCCGGCTGAGAATCTCGTCCCGCGCTTCCTCTACGCTGTAATGTACACGATCTACCGTGTGCGTTGCCTGTACCTGCTCTTCCTCCTCGCGGAGCAGGCGCCTGAGCGAGCTTATCAGGCGGAAGACGGTGGCGTTGGTGAGCCGTGGTGGACCCTCTCTGTGACTCAGTTCCTCGACCTCGGCAGCATTGCGGGTGAAGACGTCACCACGTTGCTCCTGCAGCACCTCCAGCTCGCCTGCCGCCTCCTTGTAGCGCATGTATTCCAGGAGTCGCTCTACGAGCTCCCGCCGGGGATCAATCTCCTCTTCCCCATCGGCGGTCTCTGGTTGCGGCAACAGCATCTGCGCCTTGATACCGATAAGGATAGAGGCCATGTAAATGAAATCCCCCACACCATCGAGGTCGATCTCCTCCATCAGGCGCACGTAGGACAGAAATTCGTCCGTGATCCGGCTTATCGGGATGTCGTAGATATCAAGCTCATCACGCCGGATAAAGAACAGCAGCAGATCCAGCGGACCCTCAAAATCTTCCAGCTTCACACGGTACATGAACCCCTCCTCTTACCTGAGCCTCTACGCGTTCCGAAACCAGTCCACCGTTTCTCGCAAGCCCTCTTTGAGCTCAACCTGCGGCTCCCAGCCAAGTGCCTCGGATGATCGCTCATAGCTTAATACGCTTCTCCGCTGCTCGCCGGGCTTCCCTTCTGCATGCCGCTTGGGGATGGACGGGTCTATCTCGTCCCGGATAGCTTCGAACAGCTCGACCACATTCGTTTCCTGCCCGGTACCCACATTGAACGAACCGATGCCGTCGAATGCAAGCGCCGCACGATTGGCCTCTACCACATCGCGTACGAACACGAAGTCACGGGTTTGTAGTCCGTCACCATTGATAAATGCTTTCTCTCCGGCAAGCATGCGCTGTGTGAAAATAGCGACCACACCGGCTTCTCCATGCGGATTCTGTCGCGGACCATAAACGTTAGCATATCGAAGAGCCACATACGGGATGCCGAACTGCTCGTGATAGTAAAACAGATATCGTTCGGTTGCCAGCTTGGTAATTCCGTACGGAGATATCGGCTTCAGGGCGTGCTCTTCGTCCTGCGGCGTGTACTCCGGCTCACCGTAAATCGCCCCGCCAGTAGATGCAAAAACAACTTTCGATAGGCCATTCTTCCGCCCGGCTTCCATAAGATTCAGGAAGCCTCTGAGGTTTACGTCAGCATCAAACGACGGGTCTGCAACCGAACGCCTCACATCCATCTGTGCGGCATGGTGCACGAGAATGTCGTACTGTCCTCGCTCCATCAGCCCCGCGGCCTCATCGCTGCGTATGTCGTTGACGTAAAGCGTAGCTCCTTCAGCAACGTTGTCCCGCTTTCCTGTTGATAGGTCGTCCAACACATCTACCTTGTGTCCATCGGCCAACAATGCATCAACAACATGCGAGCCGATAAAGCCGGCTCCTCCCGTAACAAGTATTTTCATGGACGCGGACGAAACGATGCTATCAGGTTAGAGAATTACGAATCCGTCGGACTCAGCAGGGCGGTTACCACTGGTTGCTCAACAAAGAGGCGCGTGGCAAGGCGCTGAATATCTGCTGAGGTCACAGCCTCAAGTGCTTCGACTTCAGCCTCCACCGAGGGGGCGTCGGCATGATACAACATGTGGCGGGCAATGTATAGCATGCGGTTCGAGAGGCTCTCAAGCCCCAGCAGGAGTTCTCCCCGCGCCTGTTTCTTGATGCGCGACAGCACCCGGTCGCTTAGCTCATGCTCAGCAAACCATTGCATTTCTCGCCTGATGAGCTTCTCTGTGCGAGGTAGCTGCCCGACCTCCACACCAGCATAAATACCCAGATCTCCGACATCCGTGTGCGTGTTCAGAAACGAGTACAGCGCGTAACAGCTACCTTCTCGCTCACGGATACGCTGATTTAGGCGCGAGGACATGCCACCGCCCAACGCGGTATTCAGCAGTACGGCCACGTGGCGATCTGCGTCGGTGAGTGATGGGGCGCGTGTTCCGAGCACGAGATGAGCCTGCTGCACTGGTTTATGCTGCTGAACCGACCGCGCCTCAAGCGACGGCGGAGTACGTCGGTGCGCGCCAGGCTCTCCCTTGGGTTGCATGCCGGCGAACACCTTCTCGGCAGTTTTAACGGCCTGGTGATGCGATACATCCCCCACCACCGCGAGCACCATCTGTTCAGGACGGTAATGTGCTTCTGCGTGGGCCACCAGCTCAGCTCGCGTAAGTGCCGTTACCGTTTGCCGGGTACCAAGGACGGGCTGCCCAAGGCCGTGGTCTGCATAGATCAGACTATCGTAGAGATCCAGAGCAGCTTCTTCAGGGGTATCCTCATAGAGCTTGATCTCCTCCAGCACAA
>SLED01000229.1 GCA_007124945.1 Salinibacteraceae bacterium
ACCTCAGTGGGATATGCCTCCCGCCGCTCCTCCAGCATCTCAGCAAATTCAGCCGGCGTAAGCGAATTGTCGATCAGAAAGCCTTTGACCGGATAGGCAAAGGCGTAATAGTTCATCGTGGCAGAAAATCCGCCTTCCTCGATGAAGTCGGAGGCATCCTGCCAGATCTCCGGTACGGTGTAGGCCTCCGGATTCAGCTCGCGCACGAATGCATTCCAGTCCTGCCAGAAGCTGGTCGGCACTTCGTTGGCTACATCCAGGCGCCAACCGTCCACGCCTGCGCGCTCCTCCCCGTCAACCACCGGCTGCATCCATCGCTCCGTAGAGTTGAAGATATACTCCTTTGGCCCTTCGTGCAAATCAGTGCCATCCTCATTCTCGGCAAACTCGGGCAGGTGCTCGTAGCCCCACCAGCCGTCATACGTAAACTCGGACTCCGGGTCGTCGGGGTCCTCGAAGCTGTGCACCACGAACCAGTCGACAAATTCCGACTCCTCCTGATGCTCCCGAATATCCGCGAATGCGAAAAAGTCGCGGCCTGTGTGATTCCAGACGCCGTCGATGACGATGCGAATGTCACGGGCATGCGCCTCCTCCACGAGTTCAAGAAAAAGCAGGTCGGCCGAAGTCCATTGCCACGTCTCGGGATCGGTGGGGTCCTCCTGCGCGATCAACTCGAAGTCGCCCTCCGGATCCGGGCCGAAGTGAGGATCGACATGGTGGAACGAGTTACCATCATACTTGTGCAGCGAGCGTCCCCAGAAAACCGGGTTAAAGTAGATGGCGTTGATGCCGAGTTCATCCAGATAATCGAGCTGATCGAGCACGCCCTGCAGATCGCCCCCGTAGCGCCGGTCGAAGATGGGGTCGTAGAAATCGTCGCTCATCTCCTCTTCCCAGGCGTCGCGCGCGTACCAGTCGCTGGTCCACGAGCGCACGTCCCACGACTCTGGAACGTTGTCGTACGGGAGTTCGAGTGTTTCCCGCGTCGGATTATTGGATGGGTCGCCGTCGCGGAAACGCTCGGGAAAGATCTGATAGAAGACCGCGTCCTGCGCCCAGTCCGGGACCTGCGCCCCCGGAGCCTCCGTGGTTACTTCAGCCGGCGCCTCCTCGTCCGGTGGCGGCGGTGCGTCACACGCGAGCGTCAGGCTCACTAACAAAACAAAAACTGTGATGCACGCTGTCAGCGAGCGACGCATAGCGTTCTGGCACGTAAACGATTAGCTTAGTCTTGCGGGCGATCCGGAGGACCAGGAATGCCTATGCCTTCCCCTTCAAGGGCAACGTCAACCGGACTCTGGTTCGAGCCATCGTGAGAGATCGATACTGTACCATCGTGCGGATCTACAGATGACGGCGTGTAGGTGACTGTAATCGTTTGCGAAGCTCCGGCGCTCAGGTTGAAGGACCCCTCTCCGGAGGTTATCTCGAAGTTGTCGCTACCAGCGGCCAGCGCCACGCTCCCTTCAAGGTCTGCATCACCGGTGTTCTCTATGGTGAAGTCCTCGGAGGCACTTTCCCCTTCGTCAACCTCACCAAAATCGATGGACGTGACGCTAACTGCCAGTTCACCTTCCGGGTCATCCATACCGTTGACGGGATCATCGTCGCCGCAGGCAGTCATGACAACGAGAAGCAAAGCACACAGCCCAAATACCGCGGTGCTACGAAGAAAGGCCTTATAGGAAACGTGCATCAGAATTGAATATCGTTAGAGGTGGAAAATATCGTACAGCCATCCTAAGTGTACAAATCAGAGACGAGTGGGGCAACATCCGTCATACTTAGCGAACAAGCGTGATGCGCTGAACCCGTGATTCGTCATCGGCCGTCATCCGCACAAGGTACACCCCACTGGCGAGTTGTCCCCCACCGCCGTCTCGCCCGTCCCATTCAACTTCGTGAATTCCGGCTTGATGGTTTCCGTCAGCGAGGGTAGTCAGGTGGCGCCCCAGTACGTCAAACACTTCCAAACGAACGGACATTTCGCGCGGAACTGCATACTCTATTGTTGTACTCTCGGTAAAGGGGTTTGGATAATTCCGTTTGAACTCAAATTCTTCGGGTGCTTCCTGACCTTCAACGAACTCACGCGTACCGACATGAAGTTGAAGCGCCATAGTGCCGCCATCCGGACGCACGTGCACGCTGTCCTCTGTCCTCAGATCATAGGAGCGTTCTGACGCGGGATCGTAGAGCCGCACTTCACTGCCGCCAAAGGCGTCCAGGTTATCCGAATGAAGCGCTACGTCGGTGCCTTCAGGCCCCTTCAGACGGAGTTCAAAGGTGTGCCCGTCGAAGTCTTGCCGCACGAGCTTCGTGTGGAGGGCCTGCCCGTCCTCATCCAGAAGCGAAAGGGATGTAGACGCAAACGCATCGCGTGGTGCAGGCTGCGCAACAACATCATCGTCGGTCCGGCCAAGTTGCACGAAGGAGTGCTCGACATCATCTATCGTTACGCCAAGGCGCAGTTTTGGCGTTTCCTCAAGTGCTACCAGCGCCGCCGGCAGGGCAGCAGCTTCGGCCTGCTGGGCGGCTACACTACCAGGATAGGGCACCGTTAGCGATGGCAAATCATCAGCGTTGAAAAAGTAGAAGGCTTGCCCCTCCTCGGCCGCCGTTGTAAAGGTCTCGCTCTCAGTGTATGTACCCTGCCAGGACCAGAGGGGCTGGCTGACCTCGTTTGCAACCTGTACAAGCTCCCAGTCAACATCCGCATCCATGGGATTGGAAATGATATTCCAGCCTTCCTGAAGCGCGATGGACGTAGAACCATCGCTATCGAACAGCGGAGCGGCGACTGTCGCGCTCGAAGACCAGTCCTCGTCACTGATAATCCAAAAGCCGCGGCCCGGAGCAAATCGAAAGTCCTCTCCCTCCTCGTACTCCTCGAAGAAATCCGTGGCGGCACCCGTATCCCGAAAGACGCGCCAGTTCTCACCGGGCTCACCCTCCAGTGACTCGGCTACGTCCTTGTCCACCTGCCCGGGCAAACCCACAAGACGATACGTTTGCCGATCGAAGATGTCGGGGAAAGACAGTGAGACCTCGTAGCTAAATTCCTCAGGGGGACCCAGCTCATCGTCGGGCGCCATGACGAGCCCTTCTTCGGGAGCTTCCTGTGGTTCGGTAGTGAAGACCCGGAATTCTCCAGGCTGAAGCCAGATGCCTGCCGGGATGCTCTCGACATCGATCTCCTCATCGTTGAAGAAATCGTACCAGGTGCCTGTCTGCGTGAAACGAACTTCCCCCTGGCGCGGCGTTACCCCGAAGTTGCCAATAATCACAGCGTCCATAGACTCGTGCTGCAGACGGATTTCGCGCACCACACGAGAGCCCGTAACGCGGAGCGAAACGTCTGTGGCAGGATCGCGGAATACCTCGTTGTCTGCGCGCAGTCGCATCAGTTCAGACCACGTCTTGCGGAGGCGGGTGCGTTCGGGTGATTCCACCTCATCGCGATATTCGAGCCGTACAGGCTTCGGATCTGTACGACCGAGATCCGAACCGTCAATCTGGCACTCTGGAAAGACGTCTCCACCGCCCGAGTTCACGCATTCGTCCTCATTCCATCCGTAGCCCACCTCACCGTACTGCCACAGCATGCGCGGCCCGGGTATGGTGAAGAAGAACCCCCCTGCGAGTTTGGAGCGATCCAGAGCCGTTTCAAAATCCTGGATGTCGTAGCCTTCGTTTGATGCACCGAACGCCTTCATCCAGCGCGCGAGCCACTGTTCATCGTGACTCTCCATGTAGGTAACATGGTTGAATCGCTGGAAAGCGCTGTTTCGGCGTGGCGAATACGCGTTCGATAGGGCCGATCCCTCTGCCAGCCGCCCGGCTGCAGCTTCTCGGTACGGACTGTGCTGACCGTTCCACAGCAGCATTCCCCCTGTCTCATCAGCACGATGATTGGCAAGCTGGGCTTCCTCATCGTTCGTGCCAAAATGCTCCAGGATAATGATCGCGTCTTCGTCAACCTCCCACAGCTCATCGGCCATGCGCTGCAGGTTTTCAATTCGCCGCGGCTGCGTTCCATCTGGATTCGAAGGCTGGCCGCCGATAAATCCTTTCGTGAGGTCGAAGCGGTAACCGTCCACGTTAAATTCCTCAAGCCAGTGCCGGTTGGCGCGATCGAGCCAGTACTGGATGTACGGGTGATCGTGATCTACCTGCTGAAACACACTGAAGGGTGTGCTCGCGGGGATATTCAGAAACGGATTGTCTTCGTTGGCGCCGTACAGCAGCACAAAGGGTGA
>SLED01000283.1 GCA_007124945.1 Salinibacteraceae bacterium
CCACCGATCGTTTCTATTGAAGCGCCCGGCGATGGGGCAAGCCTGAGCGGTGAGGAAACCACCATTGAATGGTCGGGCGAAGATCCGGATGGAGGCGAACTGACGTACACGGTTCTGTACAGTCCAGATGCAGGGGACACGTGGGAAGTCATTGCCTCAGATCCTGCGGAAACATCAATTACCGTTGACCTTGACAGACTTGCTGGTACGGATGAGGGAAGTCTCCGAATAAGAGCAAGCGACGGCTTTAACACCAGTGATGACATCGTAGAAGGGCTCGCCGTCCCGGGCTCTTCGCCGAGCGCACGTATTCGAAATCCTTCAGATGGCACACAAATATTGGAATCAGCAACTCTGACGCTGAGGGGAAGCGCAAGAGACCGCGAAGACGGGCAGCTTACGGGAGCAAGTCTTGAGTGGAGCTCTGATGTGGATGGTGTATTGGGAACAGGGAGGAACCTTGACGTACCGGAGCTTTCGGAGGGCGAACATACCATTACGCTCACCGCTACCGACTCAGAGGGGCGAACGGACCAGGTCTCAGTTAACATTAAGATAACGACCCTCGAATCAGGCACCGCTCAGCTTGAGGCGCCCCAGGTCATCGGTGATATCGGCGATCAGCGTCTTGACCCGAGCGGTGATTCCTTCGAGGTGGATCTTGATGATACGTTTACTGATCCAACCGGCGAGGGTCTTACCTATGAGGTTTCGTCGTCTGACGCCGCCGTTGCCTCTGCCACGATAGAGGGTTCCACGCTCACCGTGACGTCCGGCGACGTAGGCATCGCAGAGATCACAGCAACGGCCGAAAACGAAGAGGGCGAAACCCCAGTGGCGTTCACCGTTGTCGTCGGCAACCCGCCCGAGCCCATCGACACTATTAATAATCAGGAATTGGATGTAGAGGATGACCCCTTCGAGATAGATCTCGGTGACGTCTTCAGCGACCCGACGGATAGTGGCCTCTCGTTTACGGTCTCGTCCTCTGCAGACACCATCGCCGTAGCATCCGTTGATGAGGCATTGCTCGCGGTCGAACCGGTGGGCGTGGGACAGGCCGAGGTTACGGTCACGGCTGCCAATGAGGAAGCCGAAACGTCCTTGTCCTTCAATGTCGTGGTCGTGGGTGATCTGCCCGAAGTGGTAGAGCCAATCTCGGACCAGGCCCTGCAAATTGGAGGAGAGGCGTTCACCCAGGACCTCGATGAAGTCTTTTCAGATCCGGTAGGGGATGGATTAGCCTATGCGGTAGCGGTCAGTCACCCATCGGTGGTGGAGGCCGAAGTCAGCGGTGCGACCCTGTCGCTGAATGCGACGGGGGCCGGTATGTCAGAGGTTACGTTGTCGGCTACAGCTTCAACGGGAGCGGCAGCAGACCTATCGTTCACCGTTTCTGTCGAAGAAATCGTCCTTGTTACCTCGCGGACGTTCGGCGATCCCACCGACGAGCGTAGCTACCGGCTCGTCGGCCTCGCAGGTGCAACAGATATTGCTCCCGATGCTACGCTCACTGGTACCCAGGGTGAAACGTGGCGTCTTTTCCGCGAGACGGGCGCTGACGGGGAGTCCACCGAGGACTATCTCGAAGAGTACGACGGCAGCGACGCCTTCCGCTTTGCGGCCGGTCGGGGCTTCTGGCTCTTGAGCCGGGACGCCTGGGAGGTTGACCAGACGGTCGATGCGGTGGAGCTTTCTGGAGATGGCTTTACCACGGTGCCGCTCCATGAGGGCTGGAATATCTTCTCCAACCCGCTGGATCAGCCGGTCGACTGGGACGCCACACTTAGCCTCGAAGCAAACGACGGCCTCACGGAAGCTCTCTGGCAGTGGGACGGCAGTTGGCAGGGCGCAGATACCCTGCGAAGCGCCCGCACCGGCGAGGCGTACTACCTCTTCAACGACGGCGGCCTGGAAGAATTGTCGCTGCAGCACCCGGCCTTCGCCGAAGACGAGGAGCAGGGCGACCTGATCGCCGCTGCGCAGGCTGAGCGCGCGGAGCTTACGCTTATTGCCGAGACGCGAAGCGGAGAAACCGACGAGCGACAGGAGGCCGCGCGCCTCGCCGTTGGCCACACGGAAGGCGATGCCATCATGCACCGCTTGCCGCCTGCGCACTTTGCCGCGGCGCAACTTGCGGTGCGCTCCGAAGCGCTGGTAGCGCCGCTCGGTCGCCTGCTCAAGGCAGCCACTGAGACCGAAGAAGGACTTGCCTTTGACGTAGAACTCACGGGCGTCGCAGAGGGCGAAGCGGCCTACCTCTACCCTGAGGGCCTCAGCGCCTTTGAGGGTGAGGAGGTGGTACTGGTGCACACGGCCACTGGCGCGGGGCATAGCCTTGCCGACTACAGCGCCGCCGAGCCGCTCCGCATCCGCGTGGAGGAGGGGCACCTTACGCGGGGAATTGGTGACGCGGAGGACACTTTGCCGCTACAACTCCTAATCGGCGACCAGGCTTTCGTCGACGGTGCCGCTGAGCGCCCGGACGAGCTGGCCTTCGGCGCGGTCTACCCGAACCCGTCCGATGGGCAGGTAACGATTGAGGTAGCGGTGCCGGAGACGATGGCGCTGCAGGTAGAGCTCTACAACGTACTCGGCCAGCAGGTCGGCCTCCTCCACAGCGGCGAGCTTGCGCCCGGCGTGCACGAGCTCAACTGGGACGGCCGAACCACGACCGGCGCGGAAGCTGCCTCGGGCGTCTACCTCCTCCGCCTCATGCGCCCGGACGGGCAGCAAGACACCGCCCGGCTGACGCGGGTGCGGTAAACCTCGCAGCCGAGACCAACGCTTCATTCCGTCCCCTAAACTTATCTCAGCCTCTGCCATGTACCGACTGCCGCCACTACGCTTTCTCCTCGCCACGTTACTTGTTGCTGCTGTCCTTGCAGCCTGCGGCGATGATGACCCGGCCAGTGAGCCGCTGCCCGACGATCCGGAGCCGCGCATTAGCGTGGACGTGTCTCGCCTTGACTTTGGCGAAGTGGACGTAGGCGAGAGCGCGGAGGAGACGGCCGAGGTGCGCAACATCGGTGATGGCACGCTAAGCGGGGAGGTGACGCTGAGCGGCAGCGCGGCGTACGAGCTTACGGCCGGGAGCGGCCGCTTCTCACTTGGAGAGGGCGCCACGCGGGAGGTGACGATCCGCTTTGCCCCGGAGGATGAGGGTGAGGCGGAGGCGGAGTTGCAGATCGCGCATGAGGCGGATAATGAGGCGAGCCCGCTTACGGTGCCAACGATCGGCGAGGGACGAGCCGCGCTCGCTGATCCGCCCGATCGGCCATAGCGCGGCCAATTCGGCATCCTTTTTATCTTCTCTTTTTCTTCATAAAAAAGTTTTTGCAGGCCGGTGGATGGTAAGGAGTGGTCCTACTGAGAAGGGCGATTTCCTTTATCCATCTTACTATCTGCATGAATAACTGGTACCGAAGTTGTACCCTCATTCTGCTGCTTTTTTTCACGTCGAGTACGCTTCTTGCGTGTGAGAGTCAGCTCAGGCGGGAGGTGGCTGATATGGAGCGTACCCGAGATACCGAAGGTATCGTTGCACTACTGGAGCGGACCGTAGCGCAGGATCCGGGGCATGCCGAAGCACAATTCCTGCTCGGGAAGAAGCGGTTTGAGTCGGGCGACTTTCAAGAAGGACAAGAAGCGTTTGAGGCATCTGTTGAGCAGACGCGCCGATTCGAAGAGCAAATTGACTTCATCCGCGAGAAGCATTTTCGACAGCGGTATGACACAGGTGTTGAGGCACTGGCGGCGGACCGCCCCGAACGTGCGATAGGTGCGTTACAGGATGCTCGTGTCATTAAGCCCGACGATTACACAGTTCATCGAACGCTTGGCCACGCCTTTGCCGAAGCGGAGCGATTAGAGGAAGCTTTAAATGCGTATCAAAGCGCCCTCGCGCACAATTCAGAAGATCTGGAGACGCTGGCAAACGTCGGCGAACTCGAATATCGTAGAGGGTCATATCAGGCCGCGCTCCAGCATGCTACTGCGGGCCTTGAGGTTTTGGACGGTGAAGTGCATCCACTGGCCGAGGACTTTCTACAGAGGAAAGCCAACGCTCACTTGCGATTGGGGTCTCTTTCAGAGGCAGAAACGGCTCTGAATGCGCTATTGCAACTTGATGGTGGGTCTGAGACGCGAATGGATTATGCCCGGGTGCTATTCAATCAGGAGAAATACGAGGAAGCCCACACACAGCTTTTACGAATTGGCGCAGATGATGAAGAATACCTGCGCATGCTCGCCGA
>SLED01000287.1 GCA_007124945.1 Salinibacteraceae bacterium
CTCGATTAATCGCTTCCAAACGTCCCGCCTGCCGAACCACGGCGCATGGCCCTGCGCCGCTACGGGTCTTTTCCTTGTAACTTGGTGTCCCCAGATCCTCGATTCCTCGTCTCTTCGATTCGTCGTTTCATCATTTCGAAACCTCCCGCCCTCGAACCACGCCGCACCGCCGTCCACCGCCACACGTGGCATCATGGTGACGTCGTATCGTCATCTCGTCGATTCCTCGTCTCGTCGATTTCTCGATTCCTTGTATAATGTAATGTGATCAAGATTGAGCGCGGCAGCTCGTTCGTTTCCTGGTAAGGCAAACCGCAATCGAGCGTGAGCGCCGCGCTCTTTTTTCCCGCATAACCCGAACAGTTGCCAGGGCCGAGCGCTCCGGTTACCTCTCAATTGAGCTTTCCCGCGGCTCTCGAGCCCGCATCCGCAAGGCCGGGTACGCTGGACTTTTTAACGTGTTACTGTACTTGTTACCCTCCACTGGTACTCATGATTGTAACCTCTCCTTTTGTTGGCATCGACGTATCGAAACACCATCTGGACCTGGCGGCGATCGCCGCCGGAAACGCGGATAATGCCTTGCTCAAAGGCTTCAAAAACACGCCAGATGGCATTGACAAGATGACCACGCAGATCGAGGAGATGAATCCACAGCTGGTGGTAGTGGAAGCAACGGGAGGCTACGAGCAAGCGGTGGCTTCGAAGCTGTCCTCCCGGGGCCTTCCCATAGCGGTCGTCAATCCGCGTCAGGTGCGTGACTTTGCTCGCGCCAGCGGGACACTGGCCAAGACGGACGTGCTCGATGCGCGAGTCTTAGCGCGCTTTGCTCTACGCATGCGCCCAGAGCCACGCCCGTTGATGACGAAGGTCCAGGAGGCGCTCAAAGCCCTTGTAAGCCGTCGCAAGCAGCTCTCTGACATGATCTCCGCCGAGAAGAATCGCTTGGAGCAGGCCAATGCCCACGTCCGTGAGGATATTCAAGCGCACATTGACTATCTCAACGAGCGCAAGGAGGCAACCGAAAAAGCGATCGAAGAGGCGCTTGACGAAAGCTCCCACTGGCGCGCGAAAGACCGCTTGTTGCAGAGCGTCCCGGGCGTAGGGATGGTCACCAGCAGCACGTTCTTGGCCAAGCTTCCAGAGTTGGGTCAGCTCTCGCGCGAGAAGATTGCCGCCCTGGTAGGGGTGGCTCCCTTCAACTGCGACAGTGGTACCATGCGAGGCCAGCGCCACTGCTACGGGGGGCGAGCTGACGTGCGCCAAGCCCTCTACATGGCCGCCAGGGCGTGTGTGCTTCACAACCGACGACTAAGAGCCTATTACCAACGCCTGCGTGATCGGGGCAAGAAAGACAAGGTGGCGATCGTAGCGACAATGCGCAAGCTTCTGGTTATACTCAACACCATGATAAAAAATGGGAGCCACTGGGAGACCGACCACACCCCTGCTCACGCGGGATAAAACTTGACTTCGAAGACAGTTGCTCGTTTCATCGTCTCCTCGTTTCCGACACACCCCCACACCCGCACACCCGCACACCCCCACACTCCCACACGCAAACCACCCCCACACCCCCAAACTCCCATACGCAAATCACTCCCATACGCAAAAAAGCCCACCCCCGAAAAATCGAAGGCAGGCCTTTTGGGTACAGCAAATCGTAACGTATCAAGCAGAGGCGTTAGGCGATGTGTGTTTGAAGGTCTTCGCGGCGGTTTTTCTGGCGGAGCTTGCGGAGCGCTTTCTCCTTGATCTGTCGCACGCGCTCGCGCGTCAGGTCGAAGCGCTGGCCGATCTCCTCAAGCGTCAGCGGGTGCTCCCGGCCGATGCCGAAGTAGAGGCGCGTAATCTCCGCTTCGCGGGCGTGGAGTCCGCTCAGCGCGCGCTCGATGTCGATCTTGATGGACTCGTCCATCAGCGTTTCATCGGGTGAGGCGCCGTCGTCGTTAGGGAGGACGTCCAGCAGGCTGTTGTCATCCTCATCGTTGAAGGGCGCGTCCATCGAGAGGTGGCGTCCCGCGTGCTGCATTGCTTCGCGGACCTTCTCCACGTCGATGTCGAGCTCGTCCGCCAGCTCCTCAAGGTTGGGCGGGCGGTCATGCTCCTGCGCGAGCTTGGCGCTCAGCTTGCGGATCTTGGAGATGGTGCCGATCCGGTTGAGGGGCAGGCGGACCACCCGGCTCTGCTCGGCAAGCGCCTGCAGGATGGCCTGGCGAATCCACCACACGGCGTACGAGATAAATTTGAAGCCACGGGTTTCGTCGAATCGTTGGGCTGCCTTTATCAGCCCGTAATTTCCTTCATTGATCAGGTCGGCGAGGCTAAGCCCCTGTCCCTGATACTTCTTGGCAACGGAAACAACAAAACGAAGATTGGCGCGGGTCAGCTGGTGCAGGGCTTCCTGGTCGCCTTTTTTGATGCGGCGAGCCAGTTCTACCTCCTCTTCGGCCTTTAGCAGCGGTATCTGGCCGATCTCCTGCAGATACTGATCCAGCATGCGTTGCTGGCGAGGGACGTACATATACCTTCCGGGGGTTGAATGAACTGAAGTATGCGTAGCGGTGAATGGCGGCCGGGACACCTCGCGGGGAGGGGGCCGCTACTGCGGCGTAAACGACGGGGGTGAAAGACCGCAGCGTAAAGAACGCATGTGAGAAACGCGATGCGACGAGCGTAAAAGCGGCATGCAAACGGCGATGAAACGCGAGAGATCCGAACGTAGTGTGCTGCCGCTACCGGGCGCAAATTAAGCACAGATGGCCTAATGCTGCCCATTAGGCATTGTTTCCAGCCATTTCCAGAATACGGTCGGCAGTGTCGCGCGCCTCACTCATTCGGGGCACTTTCGTCTGGCTGCTAACGTTCTCGTGCATCTGGCGGAGCCAGGCGTGAAATGTGCCACGCGGAACGGGCACCACTTCGGGCTTCATAAAGGCATCGCCTTCGCGCCGAATGCGGTAATGCCTGTTTACATCAAGCAGGTAGCGGTCAATATGGTCGGCAAACGCATCTATATCATCAGGCTCAGTTTCAAACTCTACGAGCCACTGATGCGCGGGTGAACGGTTGGTATCGGCCAATCGGGGGGCCAAATGAAATTCAAGAAACTGGGCACCTGTGGCCTGACACGCGTGCTGCAGCGCCTCACGCGCCTCCTCGCCAAAAACAGCTTCACCGTAGCGATCGATCATCTCGCTCGTACGCCCCGCCACGAAAATCTTGTAGGGGCTGGTCTGCGAAAAACGGATCACATCGCCCACGTGGTATGCCCAGAGCCCGCTTGTATTGCTGATGAAGAGCGCATACCGCACGCCGGGCTTCACGGTCTCCAGCGTATGGCGTGTCGGGTTCTCGGAGCGTAGCTCATCCAGCGGAACGAACTCGTAGAACACCCCGGCATCGGTGTGCAGCAGCATCGCAGGGTCGTTGATGTCATTCTGGAAAGCAAAAAAGCCTTCCGACGCCCCGTACGTTTCTACAAAGTCGAGCCGCTCCAGACCCACCAGGTCGCGGAGGAGATCACGATAGGAGTCCAGCGCTACGCCTCCGGAGATAAAGACCTGCAGGTTGGGCCAGATCTCTCCGACCGTGGTAGCGTGCGCATTATACCGTTTGTTGTAGCGCTCGATCAGGATGCGAAAGAGCACGGTGGCCCAGGAGGGCACCATCACGATGAGGCGGATGTCCTGGTCCATCGCCCGGTCCGCGATCGCCTCCAGCTTCTTGCGCCAGTTTTCCTCTTCCAGCACCTCGGACGAAACGGCCTGAAACAGGTGGCGAAAGAACGTGGGCGCGTATTCAGCGAGAATGCCGCTCACTTCGCCGACCAGCACCTCCGGCCTCTTGGAGTCTGCTTCCAGGGTGCCCGGGATGGTAAGGTGTTTGCCGAGGAGAAACTGCCAGTTTCCGGTTGTAGCCAGGTAGTTCAGTCCCACGCCCAGGCTAAAGGACCGGTTGGAGGCGACGGTCGCTTCGGATATGGGCAGCACTTTTCCTTCGGAGGCGGTGCCGCTCGATACGGCGAAATTGGTGGTACGGCCGGGCCAGAGCAGGTCGTGCTCGCCGGCGCGGGTGCGTTCTGCCAGGTCCGCGATATCCTCGTACCAGTGGAGGGGGACCTGCCGCTGAAACGCTGCCACCACGTCGGGAGCGGTAGCAATACCTCGAAAATCGTATCGGCGCCCGACCTC
>SLED01000016.1 GCA_007124945.1 Salinibacteraceae bacterium
AATTCGTTTCGTCGTATTCAGCGGCTGAGTGATCCGGCACACGAAAATCATCTCTTCCGATTCGTCCAGCATCTGGTCCAGCACACTGCCAAAGATGTACTGCCGTGCTGTGTTATCACCGCCCCAGCCGATCACAACCGTCGAAATTCTATATTCGTGAATCGCGCGCCGTATTCCACTTGCAATGTTAAGGTCGATACGCGTGCCCGGACGCACCTGCACCTCAGCAGCGGCGGCGTGCACAACAGCACGGCTCAGCAGCTTCTCTGCCGCGGCCACTTCAGCTTCCTGATTGGCACCCTCACGCGCAACCGATAGCGGATACACCGGCTCCTCCGAGTTCGGGTTGCGGATGAAGACCGCCATGTCGATCAGATCTTCTGATGTCTCAGGATTGGCCAGTGGCACGAGAATTCGTTGTGGCGCCTCAGACGCATCGAACGGCTTCTTCTCTTCCTGAAGGGCAAGCCGCCGACCATACCGCTCCACCAGCCAGGGACCGACGAGGCACGTCAGCAAGATGAGCAGAATTACTGCGTTGAGGAGCGCTTCGTCGAAGAGTCCAATCTCAAACCCAACCAGCGTCACTGCAAGCGTTGCCGCCGACTGTGGCGTGGACAGGCCGAAGACAGCCCACCCCTCGTCGGAGGTATACCCGTAGATCCACTGCACCGACTTGGCTGCCATGAGTTTGCCCGCCCACACCAGGCCGGCCAACACGAGCGCAAGAGCCAACACCTCCACTCCTTCAACAAGCACTGCTACATCAACCAGGAGGCCTACGTAGATCAGAAAAAACGGAATGAAGAGTGAATCACCCACAAACCTGATGCGCAGCATCAGCGGGCTCCGCTCCGGCACGAGTCTGTTCAAGATGATGCCGGCAAAGAACGCTCCGATGATGGGCGCCAGGTACACGACTTCAGCCAGATACGCGGTGACGAACACCACCGCAAGGAGAAACACGAACTCCATGTCGGGCTGATTGCGGACGCTGCGAAAAAACCATCTTCCCAGGCGTGGCAAGAGAAGCGTGACACCGACGCCATACACAATCACCAGCACCGCGAAGAGCGCCCAGAACCCGAGGCCTACCGCCCCCTCCACCGTCGCCGCCACGACTGCCAGAACGAGAAGCGAGACCAGGTCGGTAACCATGGTGCCCCCCATGGTCATCGTAATGGCCAGATTCTTCGTAATACCCAGTCGCTCTGCTACCGGATAGGCGAGCAGCGTATGCGAACCAACCACAGCCCCTACCAGAAGCGACGTCGCAAGGCTATAGTCAAGTAGCCATGCGCCTGCTGCAAGCGCAAGCCCCATCGGAAAGGTGATAGACAAAAGCCCGAAAACAAGGCTCCGTGACTTGTACTTAACGAACTGATTGAGATCAAGCGAGAGCCCTGCCATAAACATCAAATACAGCAGCCCTACCCGCCCGAGGAGCTCAAACGTGTTATCAACCTGAAGCAGCCCCAAGACGCTCTCGCCCGCAATGGCCCCAAAGATAATGAGGCCCACGATTCCAGGAATACCGATTCGCTTGAACAGCAGCGGAGCCAGGAGAACGATCAGCATCACGATCGCAAACGTGAGCACCGGGTCGGTTACCGGTAGCTGAATGCCGAGAGATCCGAGCAGCTCTTGCATTTCCACGGGGGTTTGGTTGTTCAGCGCCTCAGTTTAAGCCTGCTCCTCCGCCTTCACACTATCCCAGAGCTGATCCATTTCTTCAAGAGAGGCGTCCTCAAGAGCCTCTCCTCTGGCCCGCAGCGCTTCTTCGATAAGAGCAAACCGTCGTGTAAACTTATCCAGCGTACGCCGGAGTGCGTTTTCTGGGTTTGCATTGAGAAAGCGAGCGTAGTTTACAAATGCAAATAGCACATCCCCAAGTTCATCTTCTATCGCATCGTCATCACCTTCGGCCGTGGCGGCCTGGAGTTCCTGAACCTCTTCCTCTACCTTCTGCCAGGCATCGGAGGCCTCAGGAAAATCAAACCCTACTCCTGCAGCCTTTTCCTGGACACGTTGTGCCCGCAGCAAGGCCGGCAACTGTGCCGGCACGCCATCAAGCGCCGATCCTCCCTTCTTCTCCTTTTGCTTTGTGGCCTCCCACGTTCGCAACACGGTATCGGAATCTGTGGCTTCCACATCGCCAAATACATGTGGGTGCCGGCGCACGAGCTTTTCCGTCTCACTCTCAATTACATCCTGCAACGTGAAACTACTATTCTCCTCAGCAATGACGCTGTGAAACACAACGTGCAGCAGAATGTCTCCCAGCTCCTTCTTAAGTTCTTCGAGGTCACCCCGATCAATCGCCTCAACCACCTCGTAGGCCTCCTCAATGAGCAAATGCTTCACCGATTCATGCGTTTGCGCTCGGTCCCAGGGACAATCGCGGCGCAACTGTTTGACAATAGCCACAAAGTCCGCGTAGCTTTCGATGCGCTCCTCTGACTCAGCAAACGAGGGTTCAAAGATCTTTTCTTCCATACGTGATGCGATACTGCGCTGCGGTTCGAAAAACTACGGCAGCCAACCCCCTGCCATCGCTATTGTTTGGACCGGCCATGACGTGCTCTTGGATACAACCTGAACGCTACGTTTGATGGACACATCGCTTTTACAGATGATCGGAGGGCTGGCCGGTGGAATCGGGCTTTTCCTCCTCGGGATGATCCTGATGACGGATGGATTGCGGGATGCTGCGGGCAATACGCTTGACCAGGTGCTGCGGCAGTTTACCGATGGTAAGCTACGAGCAATTGGCTCTGGCGCAACGATTACAGCACTGGTTCAGTCGTCAAGCGCTACAACTGTAACCACGATTGGATTTGTAAGCGCCGGCCTGATGACCTTTCCGCAGGCCCTGGGAGTGATCCTCGGCGCCAACCTGGGTTCGACGAGCACCGGCTGGATCGTTGGCTTGCTCGGCCTGCAGCTCTCCATTGGTGTGGTGGCGCAACCCCTGATCGTAGTTGGCGCACTGATGCGTTTGCTCGGCCGCGGGACGGTGGCGCACGCGGGTATGGCCCTCGCCGGCTTCGGCGTCCTCTTTGTGGGCATTGACGTCCTGCAGATGGGCACGGCCTCGCTGGCTGCGCAATTTCAGCCTGAAGACTTCCCCGATGATACGTGGTTTGGTCGGCTGCTACTCGTAGGAATCGGCGCCCTGATGACGGTGCTAATGCAATCTTCAAGTGCGGCGGTCGCTACCACGCTTACAGCGCTGTACAGCGGCGCCATCGGCCTGGAGCAAGCAGCCGCGCTCGTGATCGGTCAGAACCTGGGCACAACGGTGAAGGCTGCGCTCGTCAGTATCGGAGCATCGGTCCCTGCCAAGCGGACTGCACTGGCGCACATCCTCTTTAACTCGGTGACAGCGGTGGTTGCCTTCGCGCTGCTGCCCTTATTCGCCTGGAGCGTGCGGCTGCTCCCCGAAATTACCGCGGGTGACGCGGCGCTCATCATCGCCCTCTTCCACACGCTGTTTAACGTCCTCGGAATCCTGCTTTTCCTGCCCGTGCTGCACAGCTTTGCCCGAATCGTCGAGCGGATGATCCCGGAGAAACTTCCCAACCTGACCCGGCACCTCGACGACAGTGTTACCGAGACGCCGCAAATTGCCTCGCAGGTTGCGCGCAAAACGGTGGCGAACATCGCCGATGTGGCTGTGCGCGCCGCCGCTCGCGTACTTGCTGGTCATAGCACGCCACGAGCGCTGGAGGTAGATGTGGAGCGGTGCCAACTTGCCCTCCGAGAAACCCGCTACTTCCTCTCTAAAACGCCGGGACTCTCCAGCTCAGAAGAGACGTATGCCATGCACGTTTCTACGATGCATGCCCTTGATCATCTTGAGCGGCTGCTTGCGGCGCTGCAGTCAACCAAGGCTCTTGAGGAAATGAGAACTCACGACACGCTCAGCGAGCTCATAGATCTGGCTCGACGCGCTCTCACCCTTCCCGACACTACATCGACAGAAATGTTCTCCGGTAACGGCGATGTGGTCGATATGAAGGAGGTTGCGGACGAGCTGGCCAAAACACGGCGGACACTTCGCTCCAGAACGCTCGACAGCATCGCTGCCGGGGACATCTCCCCAAATACCGGCCTGCGCATTCTGGAAGCTGCCCGCTGGCTCGACCGTGCCGTGTATCACACCTGGCGCATACAGCACCATCTCCGCATCGTCGATATAGAAAGCCACCCCGACGCAGATGAGGAGTACGACCGACCGCCGACCGCTGCTACAGCATAACTTTCTGCGGGCGTACTCCGGTTGGCGCATAGGAAGAGTCTCCGCAAGACCCCCTACAAAGATTCTTTTGGCGTGACTCAAACTTTTTCTTGATTGCCGCTGTTACCTGTGACACAGGGCTGTCACTCCCCTCCCTTATAATGGGTGGCAACAATGCCAGGCTTCCGGCTAAGGAAGCAGTCATATACGCCTCCTGGCGGATTCATGTAAATGACGTACACGACGGTGAGGTCACACCTCACGGACTCATGTAGAATCGCCAGGGGCTCACATAAACTAACGTATCAGGAGGTGTAACTATGGCACGAGGAGTCAACAAAGCAATCGTAATCGGCAACCTGGGGCAGGACCCCGAACTGCGCTACACCGGTAGTGGCACGGCGGTATGTAATATGCGTCTTGCTACCAACGAATCGTACAAAGATTCGGATGGCCAGCTGGTTGAGAAAACCGAATGGCACAGCATCGTAGCCTGGGCACGGCTCGCGGAGATCTGCGCGGAATACCTTCAAAAGGGCTCGCAGGTATATTTTGAGGGATCGCTTCAAACGCGTTCGTGGGAGGACCGCGATGGCAACACGCGCTATACGACAGAGATTAAAGCGCGCGACATGATGATGCTGGGCGGCGACCGAGGGGGCCGAGGAGAAGGCTTCAGTCAGGAGTCACAGCCCCGAGCTGCTGCAAAGCAAGGGTCTGGTCGACCTCAACAGAAAGGAAACAACTCGGAAGAGTTTACACCGGATGATGATCTGCCCTTCTAACGGGCATCGGTCCGGAGTATTTCTGCCCGAACCTTCCAGAATGAACCCGCGGCGCTGCCCTTTCGGTAGCGCCGCTTTTTATTGAGCGTCTCAGCCGCATCTCTTCGGGAAACGCCCCTTTGTACGGCTCGTTAAGGTTTGCTACGCACGCGCCAAAGCCGCGGTTGGCATGCAGCTTGATGCATTGTAGCTACTGAGGGACGTGCTACGGCTGCATCGCCATCCCTCTCCACAGCCTGATAACCATCGGCGGTTGCTCCGCATCCGTATTGGACCCTGTTCATTCGGTCACATTCGCTCAGATAGACGGACTGCTCTTACTTGCCGCAGATCTTTCTGTAGGAGTACTCGTGGGCCAATTCATTGCGCTGCTGGTCTTGCTGCTCCTGTCGGCCATAATATCTGGCTCTGAGGTTGCGCTTTTCTCCATCAAAGGTGCGCTCCGGGAGGACTTATCCGAACGCGAGGATGCAGCATCGCAGCGCGTGCTTCGGCTACTCGACACACCGCGGCAGCTCCTGATCACTATCTTACTGCTGAACACTGTCGTGAACGTGTCGGCGGCAATCCTTGCCGCCGTAGCAACTGCGCAGATCGCGCTTGCATACAATCTCGACCCTGTTCTTATCCTCGCTGCGGAGGTGGTAGTACTGGCGATGTTGCTTCTCATTCTGAGCGAGATTACTCCCAAGCTCATCGCCACGAAGCACGCAATTTCCTACAGCCGGTGGGTCAGCCGGCCTATGCTTATAGCCACGCGTGCTCTCGGACCGCTTACCCGGCTCACAGCGCAGCTCACCAAGAAACTCCAACAACGGTTTGAGCGGCGCCATGACGGTCGTCTCTCACCGGAAGATGTGCGTGCCATCGCTGAGATTAGCGAGGCGCACGGCTCCATCGAAGAAGACGAACGCGATCTCATTGATTCCATCGTCGAGTTTGGCGAGACCACGGTTCGCGAGATTATGGTCAGCCGGCTCGATGTCGTAGCCCTTCCGGTAACCGCCACCCTTGAAGATGCGCTGCGAACGATTCGCGAAAGTGGCCACTCCCGCCTCCCACTTTACGTTGATCACCTCGACAACATCCTCGGGGTGGTGTACGCCAAAGATCTCCTTCCGTACCTGAACGGCACTTCACCCGGTGAGGAGCAGACTGACCGGAATCAGCCCATCGACTGGACGCGCGTCTGCCGCGCGCCTATGTTTGTGCCCATGGGGCGCACCCTCGACGATCTTCTGACTGACTTTCAGACGAAGAAGACTCACCTCGCCATCGTGGTTGATGAATATGGTGGCACGGCCGGCCTGGTTACGCTCGAAAATGTGCTCGAGGAGATTGTGGGTGACATCCGGGATGAGCATGATGCCACCGAAAATGAGTCGCTCATCGAGCAT
Organism: Salinibacteraceae bacterium; assembly: GCA_007124945.1. Classification (GTDB taxonomy): domain Bacteria; phylum Bacteroidota; class Rhodothermia; order Rhodothermales; family Salinibacteraceae; genus Tc-Br11-B2g6-7. The sequence goes on from SLED01000016.1 coordinate 6,423, forward strand.
CTGGAGGAAGGACGTATCGTTGCTGATGCCCGCGTTAATCTCGACGAGCTTGAAGAGTTGCTCGGTATTAAGCTCGATGATGAGTCGTTTGACTTCGAGACACTTGGAGGCCTGATCTATCACCTGGCCGGGGAAATCCCCTCCGTCGGTGACGAACATACGCACGGGCAGCTGCGGTTCCGGGTACTGTCAGTCGAGAATCGCCGAATTGGATCGGTTCAGATTGACATGCTCCAGGAAGAGCCGGAGGAGACGACCTCCGTGGAAGATGATACCGGTCGATAGCGTGTGCAGAATTCGCAGCTTCACTGCGCCTTGACTTTCGTTTATTTCTGAAGGTTATTGCAGCGACTGCCACGGCGATGTCTGAGACGTGTGCAGCTCTCCCCTCATCATCAACAGCTAAGTTTCGCATATCGGCATGGAAACAACATCCCTGCAACGTGGGCAGTGGGGTTCTCGCATCGGCTTCATCCTGGCTGCCGCGGGCTCCGCAATTGGACTTGGAAATATCTGGCGCTTCCCCTACCTGGCTGGCGAGGGTGGCGGCGGCGCCTTTGTGCTAATCTATCTTGTGTGCGTTGTAGCGATTGGTATGCCATACCTGTTCGCCGAGTTGTCGCTGGGTCGGAAAAGCCAGCGTAACCCGGTTGGCGCCATTATGGCCATCACCGGTCCAAAATCCATGTGGATTGCGGTCGGTGCATTCTGCGTACTCGCAGGGTTTATCATCCTGAGCTACTATAGCGTAATTGCCGGGTGGGCGGTCGGATACGCGGTTAAAGACGTGATTGCACCCACCATGGGCTTTGAAGAATTTGCAGCATCTCCAGGTATCGTTATCGGTCTCCTTGCGGTATTCCTTTTGTTAACGCTGGTTGTAGTGGTCGGCGGTATTGAGCAGGGCATCGAGCGGTGGTCGAAGATACTACTGCCCATCCTCTTCGTGCTGATGGTGCTTGTAATCGTCCGCTCGGTGACGCTCGAAGGAGCGGCTGAGGGTATCGCATTTTTCCTTATCCCCGATTTTTCTCAGGTTAGCCTCGACCTGATCATCGTGGCCCTGGGCCAGGCCTTCTTCACCCTTAGCCTGGGTATGGGGGCGATGATCACCTACGGGTCATACCTCTCCAAGCGTGAGGACATCGCCATCTCTGGTGGCTATGTCGTGATTTTCAATACCGCGATCGCGTTCATGGCCGGTTTCATGATCTTCCCGGCTATTTTCGCGATGGGCGTGGATCCCGCCACGGGGCCGGCACTGGTCTTCGTGATTCTGCCCGAGGTTTTTGCGCAGATGCCCCTCGGTGGCCTGGTAAGCTTTACCTTCTTCGTGCTCCTGTCGATCGCCGCCCTCACGTCGAGTATCTCGCTGCTGGAGGTGGTGGTATCCTACTTCGTGGATGAAACTTCGTGGAGCCGCAAGAAATCCGTCCTGATCATTGGTGGCCTGACGTTCCTAATGGCCATTCCTTCAGCTCTCTCCCAGGGTGCAGTCGATATCTTCAGCGACATGAGCTTTCTCTTTGGCGAAGGAGGAATCCTCGGCCAAAATGATTTCCTGAGCATTCTGGATTATTTGGTGGGTAGTGCAGGCCTGGCAATCGGCGCCTTCTTCCTGAGCGTATTTATTGCCTGGATCTGGGGAGCTAGCGAGGCTGCAGAAGAGCTCAAGCAGGGAAGCACAATTCTTACGCGCGGCATGATAACGACCTGGGTGTTCATGATGAAATGGATCATCCCGCTGGTTGTCGCGGTCATTGTAATCGGCAACGTGCTTGGTGTCGACGTGTAACGAATTCGGCTCACGGAGATTTAGAGCTATGCGTGCACCACCTGTCGTCGCCGTGTTTTTGGCACTTGCCGGCATGTGGTGCATGCAGTTCGAACTACGTGCGCAAGAGCACCAGAACGCTCCCACAGAGGTTGCCGCCGCAGATCAGAACGCGAGTCAGTTTTCACCTTCAGCGTCTCAGGTTCGTGCAGCGCTTCTCTACGGCCGGCCACTGCAGGCAGAATTGGTGGATGACGAACGCCCCACCGATCCATGGTTCTCTTTTGATAAAGTGCAGCATATCACGTTCAGCTTCCTCTTTACCATAGGATGGCAATACAGCCTCGAAAACAAGCTTAACTGGTCACGTAACGATGCGCTGCCCCTGTCCATCGGACTGGCGCTCTCTACCGGACTCGCAAAAGAATTGTACGACTGGCGCCTTGGGCCACGCCGTTTTTTCAGCTATCGCGACATGATAGCGAACGGAGTGGGCATCCTCGCCGCAACCGGTTTAATTCTCTTTTGAACCGCCAGTAGCCTGCCCGAACGTTCCCCCCGGGTGTACGTTCAGAACCATGCATACTTCCCTTTAACGTGCAGCCGCACAGTGCTGTTATCTCATGAAATCAGTTAAAGATCATTGCGGCATTTTTGGCATCTTCAATGCCTCTGACGCCGCCCGGCGCGTCTACTACGGACTGCACGCGTTGCAACACCGTGGCCAGGAATCGGCAGGCATCGTTACATCAACCTTCGATGAGCAGAAAGGGCATCCTGTGATGCCGCTGCACAAGGATTTCGGGCTGGTGCTCGATGTCTTCAATGACTCGTCACTTTTTGAGCGCAAGCTACTTGGCGATGCGGCGATAGGCCATACGCGATACTCAACGAGCGGCTCATCTGATAACCGCACCAACATCCAGCCGTTTGTAGTCCACTACCACGACGGAAATATTGCGCTGGCACACAACGGAAATCTGTCGAACGCGCGGGAGCTACGCAGCGCCTTCAGTAATCGCGGAACGCTCTTTCAAACCACGAGCGATAGTGAGCTCATCCTGCATCTGATAGCGCAGAGCCGCCGCGAGGAACAGGTGGATCAGATCCTCGATGCGCTCACCCAGATTGAAGGGGCATTCTCGCTGGTACTCCTAACGGATGATCGGCTGATTGCGGTACGAGACCCCAGCGGCTTCCGCCCGTTGGCGCTCGGTAAAATCGAGGACCCGTCTCGCGAAGGCACAACGTTTTGCGTCGCCAGCGAAACCTGCGCCTTCGATATCCTTGGCGCCGAGTACATCCGCGATGTAGAACCCGGTGAGGTCCTCATAATCGACCGGGATAGCTGCAAATCCAACGAGTTCACGAGCATAAAGCTGGCCCAGAGGCACGGGGTTAACCAGTGCATCTTCGAGTACGTCTATTTCTCGCGTCCGGACTCAAAGATTTTCGGCGAGATGGTAGACAAGGTGCGCAGGAAGATTGGTAAGCAGCTGGCACACGAGAGTCCTGTGCCAGAGGCGAAAGAGGGAGAAAAGCGACCCATCGTCATCTCGGTGCCTGACTCCTCAAACACCGCGGCACTGGGCTTTACCACTGAGTGCCAGAAGCTCGGATACGACTGCCGCTACGAAATCGGGCTTATCCGGAATCACTATGTCGGACGCACGTTTATCGCGCCCGGCCAGGACCGCCGGGAAATGCGAGTCCGCAGTAAGTACAACACGGTGGAGGGCGTACTGCGCGACCGAACCGTTATTGTGGTGGACGACTCTATCGTGCGGGGTACCACTGCACGACTTCTTGTGAACATGCTACGAGAAGCGGGTGCAAAAGAGGTTCATCTTCGGATCGCCTCTCCGGCCGTAGTCTCCCCCTGCTTTTATGGAATGGACTTCCCAAGCCACGAAGAGCTTCTCGCAAATCAGTTCGATACCGTTGAAGAGATGACCGACTGGCTCGGCGTACAATCACTCGCCTACTTGACCGTGGACGGCTTGATGAAAGCCGTGCAGGCAGCCAACCCCGATTCGGAGGGATACTGTAATGCGTGCTTCACAGCCAACTATCCCGTTCCCGTTGAGATGGGTGTCCGCAAGGAAGAAAACGAGTGGATCTAAGCATCTGGAGCACTCGATGTACCGGTGATGGAGTTCGCCGGCCCGCTTCTGGGAAAACCGCCTCTGGCTGATGACTCCTGTTCAATCGTTCCATGTAGAACAGGAGTAATGCACGTATGGTGTGGGTTCTTGTAACGGTAGGGAGCGCTTTCGGGGGCGTAGCACGATATACACTCTCACTGCTCGCCCTTCGATGGCTCGGACCGGCCTTCCCCTGGGGCACGCTGTTGGTAAACTGCTCTGGCGCCCTTGCCATCGGTGCCTACTTTGCAACGGTCGATGTCTCAGCGCCGGCGCTTCAACATCTTCCGCTCTGGCAGGGGCTCAGCTTTGGGTTTCTCGGTGGATACACCACGTTCTCATCCTTTAGCCTGGAAGTCCTCTTCCTCTCAAGAAACCAGCAGTGGGTGCGTGCCCTACTGTACGTCGCCTCCTCCGTTGTGGCTTGTGTCGCAGCAGCTGCTCTTGGCTACTATCTCGTCTCAACCTTCTCAGCCCTACTATAAATGTCCAGGATTGCCTTTATTTACGTGGCACTCGGTAGCGCGGCTGGAGGCGTTCTTCGGTACGCCGTAGCGGTAGGAACGGCAGCAGCCTGGTCAGGCGCCTATCCGATTGCGACGCTAATCGTTAACGTAGTGGGCTCGTTAGTTATTGGCCTTCTCGCGGGATGGCTGCGTAGCAGTATGGCAAGGCTCCGCTGGGATGCGCCACATCTTCTGGGGATGACGGGTCTGTGCGGTGGGTTTACCACGTTTGCCTTCTTCAGCTGGGATACCTTCGCGATGCTTTCTAAGGAGCTATACGCCACCGCCATCGGGTATGCCAGCCTCTCGGTGTTACTGAGCCTACTCGGTGTGTGGATAGGCTTTGTGTTCTCGGCCCGCTACTTTCTATCCCGGAAGCGTTACTGAGGCCCTTCAGCCGTTCCTTCCGAGCGCGGGTCGGGTACGCCTATGTACCGGCAGCCTTCCAGGTGCAATTCCTCGGCGCGCATCCCTGCGTCGTCCGCCACTATCTCTGTATCCTCACACGAGACCGTGATGCCCTGAGCTCTTCCCCAGCGGGTGGTACCTCCGGAAAGCGACCAGCCCTTCTCCAGAAGCCGCTCACGGACGTCAGGCGCCAAACCAAAGCGTTCATAACGAAGCTCGTCTGGCTGCCACTGATGATGCACGCGGGGAGCAGCAATAGACTAAGGTAACGTCATTCCATGATCAACCATGTTCAGAATTACCTGAAACACGGTGGTGATGATGGTTGAACCTCCGGGAGACCCTATCAGCAGTAGAAGCCGCCCGTCAGGATTTTCAACAATTGTCGGCGTCATCGACGAGAGCGGTCGCTTTCCGGGTTCGATCGCGTTTGCTTCCGATCCGATGAGGCCGAACATATCCGGCTCACCCGGTTTGGCCGTGAAGTCTGCCATTTCGTTGTTGAGGAAAAATCCTGCGCCGTCTACCGCTACCTTCGAGCCGTATAGAGCGTTGATCGTAGTGGTGACACTCACAGCCATGCCGGTTTCATCTACAGCACTGTAGTGGGTCGTTTCGTCCGACTCCCAGCTGGGAGGTGTTCCAGAGCTAACTGAGTCGCTCGGTGTCACCATCGTAGAATCAAACGTGCGCATCCGCTCTCGGATGTACGTTGTATCCATTAGCCCTTGCAGGGGCATGTCAACAAAATCGGGATCGCCCGGGAAAGTGGCCCTGTCCGCGTACGCGCGGCGCATCGCCTCACCCATTAAATGAATCGTGGCACTACCTCCGAAGCCCAGAGCTTCCACATCGAAGGGCTCCACAGCACCAAAAAGTTGAGCCAGTGCGATACCTCCCGAGGATGGTGGTCCCATCGTAATGATTCGATGTCCGCGATAGTCAAGTGTGATGGGCTCCCGCTCCACGGGCTGGTATGAGCGCAGGTCTTCATGTGAGATCAGCCCTCCGCCCCGCTCCATCTCTGCCACGATCAGATCCGCCGTCTCTCCGGTATAAAACCCGTTGCGCCCTTCATCCGCGATTCGCTGCAGCCCCTCGGCAAGGTCTTCCTGCACAAAAACGTCGCCCCTGGAGAATCCTCCTTCTTTCGTAAAGTAGCGGGTACTTCCCTCGAAGGTCTGAAAGTCAGAGCGATACCGGTTGAGCCGTTCAGCCTCCCTCCGCGACAACGGAAAGCCCTCGCGCGCGAGAGTAATCGCAGGCTCAAGCACATCCTCTCGCGATAGCGAGCCATATTCCTCAAGCGCGTGCAGAAGCCCGGCAACCGTACCCGGCACTCCGGCCGCAAGATGCCCTACCTGACGACGTTCCGTGTCTATCTCACCGTCGGCGTCGAGATACATATCACGATCTGCTCCTCCGGGCGCCTCCTCCCGATGATCAATGGTAATAGATGAACCGTCCGGGAAACGGATCACCATGAATCCGCCACCGCCAACATTGCCCGCCATCGGATGCGTTACTGCGAGCGCGAAACCCGTAGCAACCGCCGCGTCTACAGCATTTCCACCCGCGTCCAACATCGCACGCCCTGCGGCTGTCGCATGGCGCTCCGCCGATACGATCATGCCCCGGTCCGACTCAACGGGATCCGCTACAGCCCCTACCTGCGCACTCGCTCCAGAGGGGAAGACGAGGGGCGCTGCGACGATCAGTGTAAGTGCCAGTATCAGCTGGCGTGCGCTTGAAAACATGCGACCACGTGTTTTTCTGATGGAAAGTCGGATCATTTAGCCATCTCCTAAACTATAAGGGATGCTATGCACTTTGGCTTAGGTTGCGGCCTTGGGTAGTGATCAAAAACTGCTTAAGAATCGCTCTTTGTAGCCGATACGATGTGTAGAGTTGGATGATGCCATCGATTTAAATCGGCGGCGTTTCCAGCCCCGTCATCGATTCCCTACCATCGATACTCCATCTCAGACATGAGACATCGTATAGATCAAATGATCAAAGCGATGACGGTCGGAGCGGGCGTTGTCTCCTTGATCGTATTTGCTCTCTTTCAGTTCCTGTAGAGAGTCTGTCAGAATAATTCGCTCCGCTGCAGTATTTTTTAGAGCAGTCGGCACCACCGCTTGTGGTCCGGCTGCTTTTTTGTATAATGGGGGTCGTCGTCCGCTAAGGCAAGCATATATCGGCAGCTCACTACTCCCATGGTGTTCTCCCCTGTTGACTGGTTTCTGATAGGGGCCTATCTGGTTATTGCACTACTGCTGGCGCTGTACTTTGCGCGCCGGGCTGGGGAAGACACCACCGAGTTCTTTCTTGCCGGCAGGCAGCTGCCCTGGTGGATTGCTGGAACGAGCATGGTGGCCACTACCTTTGCCGCTGACACGCCGCTGGCAGTGACGGAGCTTGTGGCTGAGAGTGGGATAGCCGGCAACTGGCTCTGGTGGAATATGGCGATCGGGGCGATGCTCACGGTCTTTTTTTTCGCACGTCTCTGGCGACGGACGGGCATTCTCACCGATGTGGAGTTCGTGGAGGTTCGCTACACCGGCCGCCCTGCATCCTGGCTGCGCGGCATTAAAGCCGTCTACTTTGGGCTCCTGCTGAATGTGGTCATTATCGGATGGGTATCGCTCGCGATGGAAACGGTGCTGCGCGTGCTTTTTCCGGAACTCACACTCTTCGGCCAGACGGAGTTTAGTTTCGCCGGCACCTCGGTGTCTGCAGCTTTCATCGTTGTTGCTGCATTCGTACTGCTCGTATCAGCGTACTCTCTGCTGGCAGGTCTTTGGGGAGTGGCCGTTACAGACCTACTCCAGTTTGTCGTAGCGATGGTAGGGTCGGTGCTGCTTGCCTATTTCGTATTGAAGGATCCACAGGTTGGAGGCCTCAGCGGTTTGCAGGCGCAGCTGCCGTCTCAGACTTTCAACATGCTTCCCACCGTGGGCGAAACGGTAGAGGGCGCTGCCGTTCTCGCGCTGTCAACCGCCTCGTTTGTCGCCTATCTGGGCGTGCAATGGTGGGCGAGCTGGTATCCTGGTGCAGAACCTGGCGGCGGAGGCTACATCGCCCAGCGCATGATGAGCGCGCGCGACGAGCAGCAAGCGGTGTTTTCGACGCTGTGGTTCACGATAGCGCATTACTGCGTGCGTCCTTGGCCCTGGATTCTCGTGGCTCTCGCAGCGCTCATCCTCTACCCGGATCTCTCGGATACCCGGAAGGGCTTCGTGATGGCCATGCGCGACGTACTGCCTGCAGGTGTGCTGGGACTGATGTTCGCGGCCTTCCTGGCGGCCTTCATGAGCACCGTTTCTACACAGCTCAACTGGGGGGTCTCCTACCTCGTGAATGACTTCTGGCGGAGATTCATCCGCCCGGATGAGAGTGAGAGCCAC
>SLED01000259.1 GCA_007124945.1 Salinibacteraceae bacterium
TCCTCTACCACCTTGCGCGTCTGCTCTTCTCGCAGCTCAGGCGAAGAACCGGGCGTGAAGGCCGCCATTCCACCCATCCCGAATGCTCCGTGCCGGTGGCAAATCTTTATCAATCGCTTGGCATAGTTCGACATCCAGAAGCGATTCATACCGATCGTGGCACGGTCAGCCAGCACAAACTGCTCGTGCTCCATCAGCACCTTGATATCGCTGAAGATTTTGTCCCAGCGACCACCATTCAATCCAGCGGCGTGCTCGCGGAATTCGTACAGGATTTCCTCCATCTGAAAGGCCGCCGGCAGGGTCTCGATCAGGAACGTGGCCTTCACGGTGCCCTTCGGTACTGAAAGCGCTTCCTGGACCTCTACAAAAAGCTGGTTGAACCAGCGGGCTTCCAGATAATGCTCAACCTTTGGAACGTAGTATTTCGGCGTTTTCTGCTGGTCGATCAGTGTTTGAGCCGAGTGATACATGCTGAGCACGAAGTCGAGAACGGCTCCACTGATGGGCTCGCCATCGACAAGTACATTGCTCTCATCCAGATGCAGCCCACGAATCCGCACCATCAGGAGTGGCATATCGGCCGGATCCAGAGCGTATTGCTTAGAAGAACCGTCATTGGAGTGCTTGGTGAAGGTGAGCGTCCCCCGCGCCGCTTCCGAGAGGTTCTCCACGCCCTGCAGGACGTTCCCCCAGGAGGGCTTCATTGAGTCCTCGAAGTCGAGCATGGCCGCATCGGCCATATCACCATCATCGGTGCGGCTCAGCATGTTGATCACCATTTTGGGATTATTAATCGGCCCGGTGATCTCCACGCGCCGCTGCAGCAGGTCGTCGGGCAGTGGGGCTACCTGCCATTCACCACGCGCCTTCGGATGTTCATCAGCCGGCAGGTAGGTGGGAAGATTGCCGGCATCGAATTCACGCTGTCGCTCTCTACGGCGTGCGAGCAACTGCTTTCGCTCTTTCTGCAACGCGCGGTGCGTCTCGGCGAGTATCGAGAGCACGTCGTCGGGGAGCAGCCGCTGCGCCTGCGGCGTCCAGGCAGCCTCATTTATATGCACATTAGGAGCCACCTCAGTCCATGAGACCTGATCCTGCACCGGTGGATGCGGAGGGGATGTAGGCATAGTGGGCGGGAGATTGATAGAAAGGATCATGTTCACCGATCACTATACGAATCGCGAAGCTACGACGCAAGCGAAATTTCGCTACCGGTGTACTTTTTCCTGCAGCTTAACTAAACAATCACAGAAAGAGCTGCGTTGAGACGCTGACTTCGATCAACATACCCCGCAATCATGCCTGCAAACGCCGATCATCTGCGGTTCATTCTGGGCCTCAAGCTGAAGCACGAACGCCTTGAGCGCGGCCTATCGCTCAAGCAAGTAGCCGAGGCAGCCGGTCTCTCGATTTCTTACCTGAGCGAAATCGAGAAAGGGCGCAAGTACCCTAAGGCCGACAAAGTGCTCGACCTCGCGAACGCACTCGACGTCCCGTTCGATGACCTCGTCTCCCTTCGCGTCGGGCAGAAGCTATCGCCGCTAAAGGAGCTCTTCAGCTCGCACTTAATCCAGGAATTCCCGTTCGAAATGTTCGGGCTGGAGCAACAGGACTTTTTTGGGCTGATTACCGAGGAGCCCGGAAAGGTGGGTGCGCTGATGCAAACATTTGTAGAGATCGGCCAGATGTACAACGTTTCGGTCGAGCACTTTCTGTTTGCGGCGCTCCGCTCCTATCAGCAGATGCACAATAACTACTTTCCCGATCTTGAAGAGGCGGCAGCAGACTTTCGGAAGGCGAACGACTGGGACGCTCCCATCGGGGAATCGAGACTTGCGAACCACCTCCGGGAGGTCTTCAACTACCTGCTTGATTACGAGACGCTACCGGCAGATGCTGACCTGCAGTCGTTTCGGTCGGTTTTCCGGGACGGTGAGCAGCCCGTCCTCTACATTAATGGTGAGTTGCTGCCCGAGCAGCGTGCGTTTGTACTTGCTCGCGAGATCGGCTTTCGAGTCCTCGACCTGAAAGAGCGCCCCACCACCTCCTCCTGGATCCGCGCTGAGTCGTTCGATCAGGTGCTCAATAATTTTAAAGCCTCCTATTTCGCCGGCGCCCTCCTCATCGACCGCACGCTCTTTCGCGAGGACGTAGCATCCTTCTTTGACAACGAGCAGTGGAAGCCTGATGCGCTGGAGCAGTTGGTTGAACGGCATCGAGCGACACCGGAAATGGTCTTCTATCGCCTCACAGAGCTGCTTCCCGAGCTTTTCAATCTGGAAGATATCTTTTTCATGAGGTTCTTCAACGAGCGTGAAACCGACTATACGGTGATGAACAAGGTGCTCAACCTGTCTGAAGTGCCCATTCCCCACGGCATCGGTATGGATGAACATCATTGCAGACGATGGCCCGCCCTTACTCTGCTCAAGCAGCTGCGCTTACAGCAATCAAACGGATCAGCCCATCAGCATCCGTCCGCCCTCGCTCAACGTTCACACTTCATGGGGCAGGATACCGACTACTTTGTGATGTCGATGGCGCGACCGCTTTCCCTCAGCCCCAACACCAATTCGTGCGTATCCATTGGTCTGCGCATGGGGAAGCAGTTCAAACGGACGGTCAAGTTTTGGAATGATGATGCCCTGGCGTCTCGACGCGTGCACCTCACGTGTGAGCGCTGCCCACTTTCCCCTGCTGAATGTAGGGAGCGCGTAGTTCCTGCCAGCATCTACGAACAGCGCATTGAGGAGCAGCAAAAGCAGGAAGCTCTCGATCGGCTCTTCAAACAGGCCTTGCCCGCGGACGCATCCACGTAACATCGCGCGCCGACCCTGCTGCAATTGGCCGCGCCACACCCTATCTTCTGCGCTGCACGCATCGACGTGCAGCCGTACCTTTAAATGAAACCGCAGTGATATGAATATACGTGGAGCGACTTTTCTTGTAACGGGTGGATCCTCAGGCCTTGGAGGCGCCGCAGCCGAGTACCTGGTGGAAAATGGAGCCTCCGTGGTGCTGGCTGATGTAAACACAGATGATGGTGAGGCGCGGGCGAAGTCCCTGGGTGAAGAGGCGATCTTCGTTGAGGCAGATGTGACGGACCCAGCGCAGGTTCAGCGTGCGATCGACATGGCCCAGCAGAATTTCGGTGGCCTGCACGGCGCACTGAGCTGCGCGGGAATCGTCCTTGCCCGGCGCACGCTTAGCAAACACGGAGCACACGACCTGGAAAGCTTCTCCAAGGTCATCCAGGTCAACCTTGTCGGCGCCTTTAACGTTGCCCGGCTCGTGGCACCAATTCTCGCAGAGAATGAACCCAATGAAGAAGGCGAGCGCGGCGTACTTATTAACGTCGCCTCAATTGCCGCCTTCGATGGACAGATCGGGCAGGCTGCCTACGCTGCATCGAAGGGAGGTATTGTGAGCATGACGCTTCCGCTGGCGCGCGACCTCTCCCGAAACGGAATCCGCGTGATGGCCGTGGCGCCTGGCATTTTCGATACCCCAATGATGGCAAGCCTTCCCGAGGAAGCACGTGAATCGCTGGGCAAGCAGGTACCCTTCCCCTCCCGGCTCGGCCGCCCCGGAGAGTTCGCACAGCTCGCCGGCCATATCATCACCAACCCAATGCTAAACGGCGAAGTGATCCGGCTTGATGGAGCTATACGTATGGGCCCCAAGTAACGGAAGCGGTGGGAACCGACAGCGGTGTCGTACCTTTTTACCTCCATGGTTACAAAAGTACCCGTGGCACCACTCCCATGAAAGGTTACAGGTACGGCGCCCGTCGCTCTCATCACATCCTCCTCGTTTCCCTTTGCTGTCTTCTCTGGGGAACGTCACTGGCGCATGCAGCATCCCTGCAGGATGAACTCTGCGAGGAGTACGTCGCCCACACGGGCAACAACGCCACACTCATCGTGCCCGTGGATGCTATACAGACAAACGGCGGCTTTACACTTCAAGAAGGCGACCTCATCGCTGCGTTTAATTCCAACGGGCTCTGCGTTGGCGAGGCCATCTGGAACGGCGATAACCTCGCCCTGACGCTCTGGGGGAATGATGGAATGACCGAATCCACCGATGGACTCGTCGCGGGCGAGACGTTTTACCTTAAGCTGTGGAGTAACGAGCTTGGTACAGTCATCAACTCCGAAACA
>SLED01000357.1 GCA_007124945.1 Salinibacteraceae bacterium
GGCGCGTGTTGCGCCCGGGAGGAGTGCTAATTGTGCTGGAGTTTAGCCAGCCGACCGTCTTTCCGGTTAAGCAGGCCTACCAGCTATATTCGCGGCACGTGTTGCCGCGTATCGGGCGGGCTGTTTCGCAGAATGAGGGCGCCTACCAGTATCTGCCCGATTCTGTGGCGGCCTTCCCGAGCGGAGAGGACTTTCTCGAGCGAATGAGAACGTCGGGCTACGCGGATCTTGCGTGGAAACCACTCACGTTTGGCATCGCGTCGCTCTACAAGGGGCGCAAGTGAGTGTTAGGAAGCGGGGTTGCCGTTTAGATATTTGGTAAGGCAGACCTCGTTGTAACCGTCGTCGCAGGTGTAGTGCACCTTATCCATGCAGCGTCGCATGATGTGCACGCCAAGCCCCCCACCGCGTCTGCGCCTTGTAAGCTCCACGAGGTCCGGTTCCTCATAGGACGAGGGGTCAAAGGGCTCGCCCTGATCACGGAGGCACACTTCCAGACGATCCGGTGAGAACGTAAGCTCGACCTCTACCTCCTGATCATCGCTTCCGGCGTACGCGTGTTTGATGATGTTCGTACACGCCTCATCCACAGCAATCTTGATCTCGTCCACTGTGGGGCGAGACAGTCCGGCTGCACGGGCGTGTTCTTCCACAAAACGACGCACCTCACGCAAATGCTGCGTGGAGCTGGGAATGGTGAGCGTGTGAGAGCTGTTGGGCACGGTAAGGCGTGCGAAAGCAGTTAGGATGATTCTTCATTGGAAGGCTTCGTGTTGCCTTCTTCAAACAGATGCAGCGCTTTTTCTTCGGTGTCGCAGATATCGAACAGTACGGGAAAGCCAAGCAAATCGAATACGTTATATACTTTCGGCTGAAGGCTGGCGATCTTGATATCTCCGTCGGCCTCCCGTATCTCCTCAACATACGCCATAAAGACCCCGAGCCCGGCGCTCGAGATGTATTGCAGTTCTTCGCCATTTACGAGTAGCTGAACCGAGCCATCCTCAAAGCACGATTGGATGGCCTCTTCCAGGTCGGAGGCGGTATGCGCGTCAAGCTCACCGTGGAGATCAAGGATCTGTACGCCGTTTGTAGAGCGGTAAGAAACTGAAAACGTGCTCATGGGAGAAGGTCAATAGCGTGATTAAGTGGTCTGCGCTGTGGCCGGTGCACGTGTCGATGCAACATCGGGTTGCATGGTAACGCCGTGCCATTTCACAACGACGAGCGTCAGGTCGTCATCGTACTCATCATTTCCGAGGAACTCGTGCAAGTCGCGAAGCAGGGCATCGTGTAAATCATCAACTTCTTCGTGTCGGTGCTCTTTGAGGGAGTCAAGCAGGCGGTCATAGCCGTATTCGTCCCCGTCAACATCCCGGCTTTCAACAACGCCGTCTGTGTAGAGCACAAAGACGTCACCGGGCTGCAGTTGCACGCGCATTACATCAAGCGAGTCGCTGAAGAGCGAGCCATTGTTGAGGCCGAGACCGATACCGCCGGAGCGTAGAAGCCGCGCCTCTCCGTGCAGATTAATCACTGCAGCGGGGCAATGGCCCGCGCGTGCAATCTGGAACTCTTCTTTTGCTGTATCCAGCACGCCATAGATTACTGAAATGAACGCGCGACGGTCCAGCGCGCTGCTGATGGCTCTATTGGCGTAGGCCAGAAACGACCTTGGATCGGGAGATAGATGGCTGAGGGAGCGGAAGATGCCCTGCATCTCAGCCATGTAGAACGCGCCAGAGGTGCCCTTTCCGGCGACGTCGCCCACGATGAAAGCCAGCCGTTCATCGTCCAGCTGCACGAAGTCGTAGTAATCGCCGCCCACCTCGTAGGCAGAAACGCTGGAGGCTGCCACCGCCACGCCAGGGAGCTGGGGAATACTCTGCGGGAGCAGCTTCTGCTGCACCTCACGGGCAATCGTCAACTCACGGTGGAGGCGCTCTTTCTCAAGCTGCTCCTCAAACAGGCGCGCATTTTCAAGGGCGAGCGCAGCCTGTGCCGCGTACACGCGCGTCGATTCGATGTCGTCTTTTTCGAATCCATAGCTTACGTCACGTGCAACAAAAAGCGCCCCCAGTACGGCGTTCCGCGTGAGCAGCGGGACCACCAGCACGCTTTCAAATGCGGTGCCGTTGCTCGCGCGAACACGGCGGTCGAGTGGAGCCTCGTCAAGCAACAGCACGTCCTCTCTTCGTTGCACCTGCTCCAGAAGCGCTTCATAGTCTATCGCATCCGCTACCTCAGCGGGGGAGACGCCATGCGTGGCCTGGAGCTTGGCCTGCCCGTCACCGTCCGTCAGCACCAACCAGGAGACATCCGCCGATCCCGCCTCCACCGGTGAGGCCACGATCGTACTGGACAGTTTTTCAAGATCCAGCACCTGACTGATCAGTGACGTTAGCGACTGCATCGCGGCCATCTCGTCCGCCTTGCGCTTGAAGGCGCTTGACGTAGGAAGATGGAAGAGCAGGGAAAGAAGTGTTGTGACGCAGTAGAGTATCCCAAAAATGCCTGCAATGAGCGCGAATACGGTGAGCGGGTAACTGTAGAACCGCGCATAGCTCGACACCTCCGGAAGCACGCCATCACCCAGGGCCAGCCCCAGAAGGACCATCAGGAAGAAAGCAAGCCCCATGGTGGCCATCTTCTCCCGAAACGGAAGGTACACAATCCAGGATACACGGAATGAGTTAACCACCGCCATCCCTACGGCGGGCACAAGAGCAATGCCCACGAGCACACCGAGGTCGTCGCTCGGGTCCTTCATGAACGTCAGAAGTCCGGCGAGCACCATGAAGAACAGCATGAGGTGCCAGTTTCGCACGCTCTTCCTGGTGCGACGGTAGAACACAAGCCTCCGGAGCAGCAGCAACACCACCATTGTAAAGCTGATCTCCAGGAAGCTCAGCAAGTTGACTTTCACCACGGACGTGAACGACTCCACCACGCGCTGTTCGTAGTCAAGCCCCAGCGCAGGATCGCCAAGCGTCTGGATGAGCACAGCCAAAAGAAGATAGGCGATGCCAACCAATACCGTAATGAAGAACGTTTGTGTAGGCTGAGCATTCCGGTTCTGCAGATACGATGAGAGCAGAAACCAGAATGATGCGTAGGTAAGCACTACAACCACGTGGTAAGCGCCGCGCCAGACGATACCGGGAGCCGACCCGACAGCCCAGGTACCGATATGATATGCTGCGCCCAGCAGGAACCCGAGCAAAAATACGCTGACCAGCACACCGCGCCATGCCTCCGAGGAGAAATCGGGCAACGTCAGGTCATCCCATGCAGCGCGTATACGGGAGGGAAGCATCAGTGTACGATACAGGCAGGCGGTAGTGACTCACGAATGGTATTGACACCGTCACAGCTCAACAGACATCTTACCGAGGATCTGTTCGGAATGTTACGGTTGTGACGGGATTTGTAAGGAGCGGCGTTCATCTTCATCCACGTAACCGCGATTCTTAATGTTTAAGGCGGCTGAAACCACGATTGAGGTCCTGCTCCGGACGGATGCCGGGAATCACGAGCGGCTGGTCGCGGCGCTACTCGATCACGGTGCAGAGGCGTTTGCCGAGGGTGATGAAACGCTGCGGGCCTACTTTCCCGCCAGGACCTGGACGGAGAAGCGCCGGGCCACGGTGCAGGCGGTGCTACAGGGGATCGATCCAAGAGGCACCCTTGATGTCAGGGAGATCCCGCCGCGAAACTGGAACGAGGAATGGGAGGCAACGCTCACGCCAGTGCTTGTTGAGCCATTTCTCATCACGCCCTCCACGCGACCAATACCCGAAGAAGATGACGCGCTGTATGTGCTGCAGATCGATCCGAAGATGAGCTTTGGTACCGGTCATCATGAGAGCACCCGGCTGATATTGCGGATGCTTCCGTCAGTGATAAAGCAGGGAGGCCTGGTGCTCGATGCTGGAAGTGGCACCGGTGTGCTCGCTATCGCAGCCGCACGGCTGGGGGCTCGTCGCATCGTTGCTTTTGACATCGACCCTCACACAGAAGAGAATATCCGCGAGAACGTCGCTACAAACGGCGTAGATGATCGGGTTGAGATCTTTATTGGTACACTTGACGATGCACCGAGCCAATTATTCGATGTCATAACCGCCAACATCAACCACGATGCACTCCTGA
>SLED01000341.1 GCA_007124945.1 Salinibacteraceae bacterium
GAGCGCGGTCTGCCCGACGAGGTATGGGAGTATCTGAAGAAGGAGCGCTTTTTCGGGATGATTATTCCCGAGAAGTACGGTGGACTGGGCTTTAGCGCCTCCGCCAACAGTGCCGTGGTAGCGAAGCTGTCAGCGCGGAGCCAGGGACTCGCCATCACGGTGATGGTCCCGAACTCGCTCGGCCCCGCCGAGCTGCTGGTCCACTACGGTACGCAGGAGCAATGCGAGTACTATCTCCCGAGACTGGCCACAGGTGAGGAGATCCCGGCCTTTGCATTGACGGAGCCGCAGGCAGGCTCCGATGCAGGCGCGATGACATCGCGTGGAGAAGTGTTCAAAGGCGACGACGGCAAGCTGTACCTGCGGCTGAACTGGAAGAAGCGCTACATCACGCTTGCCGCCATCTCCACCGTGCTGGGACTGGCCTTTAAGCTGGAAGACCCCAACAATCTGCTGGGTAAAGGCACGGATCTGGGAATCACCTGCGCGCTCATTCCTTCAGACACCGATGGGGTGGAGCTTACCGAGCGCCATGATCCGCTCGGTGTGCCGTTCTACAACTGCCCCACCACTGGCGAAGATGTTGTAGTGCCCATCGACGCAATCATCGGTGGTGTAGAAGGTGCCGGTAACGGATGGCGCATGCTCATGGAGTCCCTCGCGGCAGGCCGGGGTATCTCGCTTCCCGCCACAAGCGTAGGGGCCGCCAAAGGGGTGTACCGCGCTGCCAGCGCCCACGCAGCCGTGCGGCGCCAGTTCGGCCTACCCATAGGTAAATTCGAAGGGATCGAAGAGCCGCTCGCACGTATTGGCGGTTTCACCTATATCATGGAAGCCGCCCGGAAGTACACCAATGGCGGACTTGATTCGGGAGCGAAGCCGTCGGTTGTGTCGGCCATCATGAAGTACAATACAACCGAGATGGCACGGACGATTATCGAGGATGGCATGGACATCCTCGCAGGAAACGCGATCTCGCGCGGACCGCGCAACACGCTTGCGCACGCACATCAGGGCATCCCGATTTCCATCACGGTGGAAGGTGCGAATATCCTCACGCGTACGCTGATGGTGTTCGGCCAGGGTGCGATCCGTTGCCATCCCTACGCGCTGAAAGAAATTGAGGCGCTGGAGGAAAATGACCTTGAGGCATTTGACAAAGCTTTCTGGGGTCACATCGTTCACGTTCTCACCAACATGGCCCGCTCGATCTATCTCTCCATTAGCCGTGGTGCGCTCGCGTCATCGCCGGTGGACGGGCCTTCTGAGCAGTACTACAAGAAGCTGGCCTGGGCATCCTCCTGCTTTGCCATTCTGGCCGACATAGCGATGGGCACGCTGGGCGGAAATCTGAAACGCAAGGAGAAGCTTACCGGGCGCTTTGCCGATATCTTCTCCTGGCTCTACCTGGCCAACGCCACCCTCACGCGCTTTGAGAAGGAGGGACGCCGCGAGGAGGATCGTCCGTTCTTTGAGTGGTCGATGGAGCATGCATTCAAGCAAATGCAGGATGGGTTTGATGGGCTCTTCAACAACATGGAGGTGCCGCTTGCCGGTACCCTGTTCAAAGGGCCGATTGCGCTCTGGTCACGTGCGAATCCGCTCAGCACTGGTCCCAGCGACGAACTCGGGCACAAGGTGGCGCAGGCCATGCAGGTGCCCGGTCCGCAGCGCGACCGCCATACGGCAGGTATCCACGTATCCAACGACCCGACCGACGCCCTCGGCCGCGTGGAGAACGCGCTGCGCCTGACTCACGAGTCGCAGCATATCGAGCGCAAGCTCTACGACGCGGTGAAGTCGGGGCGCCTGAAGAAAGCTGCACCGGCCCGCATGCTGGAACGCGCCCAGAAAGCAGGCATCGTCTCCGACGAGGATGCAGCGCTGTTGCGCCGTGCCGAAGAAGCGCGCAACGACGCCATTCAGGTCGACAGCTTCACGCTGGAGGAATACAAGCGGCTCTACACGCCCAGTGGCCTCCTCGACGAAAGCACGCCCTCTCTTTCCACAGAAGGGGATGGAGCCACCGGCGAGACCACGGTAGAAGCATAGATCTTGCCTCCTGCATAACTTAGCAACGAAAGGGGCGCCCGGTAAACGGGTGTCCCTTTTTGTTTGCCCTTTGTCGTTGATGGCGTGCGCAGAAAGATCACATAAACACGGCGCTTCGCATCTGCGAGCTACATTTCGGGCGATAGTGGGAGAGGCCCGGCAAATCGTGCACTGCGCGTTATGCTGTCGTCTTTCGTGTGTCTTTATCTAAAAGGGTGGAAGAGGGGCTTCCGAGTCTGGAGACAGGGGGCCCTATCTTCGCTGATCCTCCCGTTTCGCCTCTTGGCATCGGGAAATTTTCTGTACTCCTGCATTCGTCTGGATTCGTTATGCCTGAGACCTCAATAGAAAGACCAACAACCCGGGCGTCGGGTGTCCGTGATCATGAGGACGCGATGATGATTCCCGCGCTCGATCTGAGCAAGAACGCCCGTAGATTGCTGCAGATGCTCTGCAAGGGCCAGCAGCCATCGACGCAGGAGGCGTCCGAAACCCTTGAGGTGACCGACCGCACCATCCGCAGCCTGCGCGCCGAGCTGGAGGAAGCCGGTGTACCGGTGAAATCCCGCTACGATAGCCACACGAAGCGCTTCTACCTCGAACCGGAGGACCAGGGACACTACCTTGAGCCGCTGCTCCTCACGGAGCGCCAGATGGAAGCGCTGACGGTAGCTGCGGAGGCTGCGTCCAGTGTGCTCCGGCCTACGCATTACCACGAGCCGCTCAAGAAAGCCTTCGCCAAACTTCAGCGCGACTGGCTCTCGGAGGCGATCACATTCGAACCGCGCGAGGAAGGCGATAACTGGCATTTCGGCGGGCTCCCGCAGCAGGACATCCCCAGGGAAACATTCCGCGTGCTCACCCGGGCAATTCGGGAGCAGCAGACGCTGGTCCTCGACTACTACACAGCCTCACGTGATGCCTGGACAGAAGACCGTCGCCTCGACCCGTACCTCATCGCCTTCCGCGGTGGCTCGTGGATGCTCGCCGCCTACTGCCACGAGAAAGAGGAGGTGTTGGATTTCTCGCTGGCTGGCATGAAGAACATCCGCCCGTACGAACCGAAGGGGAGTCCGGTGTACTTTGGTGCCAACGACGCCTTTGACCCGAAGGAGCATTTCCGGGGGCGAGGCGGCGCGCTGGCAGGGGAGGAGTGGGTGGAGGTGCGCCTGCTTGTAGAGCCGAAAGCGGCGCCCTACTTCAAGCGCAAGCGTTACCATGCCAGCCAGACGATTGAAGAAGAGCATGCCGACGGTCGCCTCATCGTCCACTACCGCGTGCGCGGCCTGCGGGGCTTCGTCTCCGGCATCCGGTCGTGGGGGCGCCTGGTGACAGTGCTGGAGCCGGAGAGCCTGCGTGAAGAGCTAACGGCGGAATTTTACGAGCTGGCTGGGCGGTACCTGCAGGGGTAACGTCGTCTGGCCGGTTGGCACCACGGACTTCATTACACGAACAGATGCGTGCTTTTATGCCAGGAAAATATGAACGTTACGCCACGCACAATCACTCGCGCCGTTGGGCTGCCTGGGATTACACACAGCCTGCGGCGTACTTTGTGACGATCTGCACGCACAAGCATTACTGCCTGTTTGGCGATATTTTCGATGGTGAGATGCACATCAACCGCTTTGGCCAGGTGGCCACCGATGAATGGCATCGGTCTGAAAAGTTACGCACGGAGGTGCACTTAGATGCCTTCGTGGTGATGCCCAACCATGTTCATGGGATTGTAGTAATTGCACCGCCTGGGGCGGACGCGCCGACAAACCCGCGGGGATATGCCGTTTCCCACGTAGCGACGCAGCGCGCTGCGTCGCTACCCGGTACGAAACGCACGAACGTCGATCCGAAATCATTGGGTGCGTTCATACGCGCCTACAAATCGGCCGTCACGCGTCGGATTAACCAATTCCGGAATACCCCCGGTGCGCCTGTCTGGCAACCCCGGTATCATGACCACATCATCCGCGACGAATGGTCGTGGCACCGCATCCGCCGGTACATCGAAACCAATCCGGCGCGATGGGCTGATGACATGCATTACCAACCGTCGTAGCGACGCAGCGCGCTGCGACGCTACCGGGTACGAAACGCACGAAC
>SLED01000266.1 GCA_007124945.1 Salinibacteraceae bacterium
CGGACTTCTCCGCGGCGCGCTCTATCGCGAAAAAGGCGGATGGACCACCATCAAGCATGGGTTTGCAAATCCATGCATCAACCCAGGAATAGCCCGCGAGGTCATCCTCCTTCAGCTCCCGGAGCGTTTCGTCAAGCGCTATCGGCGCTCCTGTCACCTGACGCAATCTCTCAAGCTCGTCTGGATTACGTAGTGGTTCTTCGATATAGTCCAGCGGGAGCCCATCCGGCAACCCTTCAAGAAACGAAACGGCCTGATCCCAGGACCAGGCACGGTTAGCATCGAGCCGTATCTTGACACCGCGCTCAATTTCAGCGGCCACCTGTCTTACCCGCTGCAGATCTTCCGCTACGGACCGACGCCCTACCTTCATCTTAATCGCTTGGTAACCGTCGCGGCGGAGATCCTGAAGCGTACCGTCAAGATTATCCGACACTACGAGTAGCGCGTTTACCTCGACTTCCTTCTTTAGAGCCCTCCCAGCGAGCCTTTCGGTATCGGCCATCAACCACCAGAGAATGGCCCCCTCAATGGCATTACGCACTGACGGTAGCAGAGATCGTACATTCAGTTCATTAGGAAGCGTCGATCTTTTCTCAAGCAGCGCGGGGCGCGGGTCCAGGCTTCGGAGTCCGGGAAGCAATCCGAGCAACTGGTCACGAGCGTCCGCCTCGCTCTCACGACTGAACCCCGGCAGGGGCGCAGCCTCGCCCCACCCCTCCCGTGGTCCACTGGAAAGTTGAAGAAGAAGACCGCGACGGCCGGCGTAGCTACGCCCCGCCAGGGTAATGGGGGCGCGGAAAGGCAGCTCGTACGTGTAAAGATGGACTTTCATAAACCGTCAGATCAAATCATCCAGCCAATCCCAAAAACCACCGAATACAGCAGGAGAAGCTGCCCGGTGCGGCCGAGCAATACATTCAACGTGTCGGCATCGCGGTTGCTCGCCACCTGCCGCACCATTCCAACGGCTGGCAACAGACTTGCCGAAGCCAGAATCGCCCAGGGGGAGCCATCAGCTAAGAGCCACAACCCAACTGGCAGGAGTGCGGCGACAACAAAACAGGTAGCATACAGCGCTACGCCCGCCGACCGGCCGAGCCGGACCACGAGCGTTTGCTTGGAGGCGCTCCTGTCTTGCTGTACGTCGCGTATGTTGTTAACCAAAAGGATGGCCACAGCCAGTAACCCCGGACCGAGGCCGGCGATCAAGACGTCCGGGGAGATAGCCAGCGCCTGTACAAAGTAGGTACCCCCGACCGCTACCGGCCCGAAAAAAACGAGCACGAAAAGGTCCGCCACTCCCAGGTAGGCAAGCGAAAAGCGACCACCGGCCGTATACAACACGCCAAACAAAATGGCGAGGCACCCGATGACGAGAATGACGAGGCCGCCTCGCCACACCAGATACATCCCGATGAGGAACGCGAGAGCGAACACGAGTACCGTTGCTCTCCGCATAATCTCCGGCGACACCAGTCCAGCCTGCGTCACACGAAGTGGCCCGAGACGCTCATCGGTGTCGGCTCCCTTCAGAAAATCAACATAGTCGTTGCTAAAATTAGTACCGACTTGGATTAGCACCGCGCAGAGCAAGGCAGAAGCCGAGGCCAGTGCATGAAATGCGTCGGTCTCCAGCGCAAACGCCGTACCCAGGAAAACCGGCGCTACGGCCGCAGCGAGAGTTTTCGGGCGGATGGCCAGAAGCCATACTGTTACCCGTGAAGGCGGCATCGTTGAGCCCGTGGATGTGGACGGCTCATTCATGAGGGCGGGATTACGGCTTTTGAAAGTCGGGAGCAAACGGCCTCGTGGAAGGCCTCTGGCTGCTCATCATGAATTACATGCCCGGCCCGGGGCATCACCTGGTGCTCTATCTTTGGAGACCGTTCAGCCAGCTGCTTACCGATTGAAACGTATTTCTGGTCGAGGCTCCCTGACAGCACAAGCGTGCCGACAGACAGGGACGAAAGGTGATTCCACAGAGACGGCTGCGCGCCGGTGCCCATGCCACGAAGCGACCTGACGAGCTCCTGCGGATCATTCTGCCGACGCGACTGCACGCGATTGCGCCGGACGTCCTCCGGTATCGATCGAAAGAGAGGTTGATCGTACCAGCGACCAAGAAAACCGTCCAAGTCATCAAGAATCTCCTTGGACCGTTGCGCATCAAGCGCGCGCCGCTCTTGCCGCGCTTTATCTGTTCGAAGACCGGGGGAGGCCGATTCCAACACGAGGCTCGTAACGCGGGCCGGGCACGACAGCGCGAGGTAAAGCGCCAGCCTCCCTCCCATGGAATAGCCCAGCACGTTGGCTGAGTTTATCTCGAACTCATCCAGCATCTCAACGATAGCGCGTGCGGCCCCACTCATCGTATACGACGCTTCAGAGACCAATCCTGTGGAATACCCGTGTCCCGGCAAATCCGGTGCAATCACAAAATGACTTTCGGCAAAATGATCAGGCCAGGAGCCCCATGCAGCAGCGGAGCCCATAAATCCATGCAAGAGCACAAGAGGCGGACTACCGCGCTGCCCTCTCGTAAGAAGCCCGTACGTACCAGCCTTGAGGGAAATCTTCATGGCGGTCTCTTACGAATCGGGTTGTTGCTGGAGCGCCTGCCGGACCCGCCCGAGTAGTCTTTCGTGGAGCTGGACGTTTTCCTTCCTGCCGGTTTCAACCTCAATAATTGAGGAGGAGCGTGTAACGATGGCCTGCTGGAAAACCGCCGTAAAATCGTCAGGCGTGCCGGCGCGGGTGTATGGAAGTTCAAACATCTGCGCCGCGGACTCGAATGAGCGCCCGTGTGGCGTCCCGAAGTACGGCTCAAACTGGTCGGATTGGTGCGCGATGGGCAGAAAGTGAAAGATTCCGCCGCCGTCGTTATTCAGTACCACCACGATGACGGGAAACTGCCGGAGCAGCTGAAGCGAGTTTAGATCGTGCAGCGCTGCCAGATCACCCAGCAGGAGCACGGACGGAGTTTCACTTGCTGCAGCGGCGCCTGCGGCGGTGGCGATGAGGCCATCAATGCCGCTTGCGCCGCGATTGACAATCACAGGAAGCCGGCCCTCCGCCCTCCTGCTGAATCTGTCTGCGTCCCGCACCGGCATGCTGTTACCGATCACCAAGGGCCATCCATCCGGTACGTGCGCTGCCAGTAGCCGCGCTGTCGCTGGCTCGGAAAGCTGCCCGGACTCCTCCAGCATCGACTCGATGGCCGGCTCAGCCAACCCGTCGGCTTCCTGCCACATATCATGGTACGAAGCCTTGCCTTCGCTCCCCGGCACACGCTCGATAAGCGATTTAGCTACAGGTCCAAATCCGCCCTGAACGCGATCGGTAACGACGCGGGCCGGATCGATCCGGTCTGGCGCGGGATGAACCAACACGTACGCTGCGGGCTGCCACACGGCAGTGGCCTCCAGAAGGCGTTTGGAGACCGGCGCCGCCCCGAAATGCAACACAACATCGGGCCTAACATCCTCTACGAATTGTTCGTCCGCGAGGAGATGATCGAAAGAAAGGATGCGAGGGTCCGGGTGACCTGCTGCGCACAGCTGCAATTGCGAACCGATGTCAGGCAACAGCGGCCAGTGCAGATGCCGTGCAAGGTCGATCACGGCAGCTGTATTCGCTGAGCAGGGCATACGGCTCGCGATGATCAGGCCCTTCTCCGCGCCGGCAACGAGCTCCGCGAGATGGTCTATGCTTGATTGAGTAGACGTCCTCTCCTGAGGGTGGTAGCGAGTCCAGGGCTCATCCGTCCTCATCCATGAGCGAAGGGGGTTTAGATACGACTGGAACGACCTCCCTTCAGGCTCCGGGCCCAGAGGTTTTCGAAACATCAAATTGACGTGTACAGGTCCCGGAATATCCCCATTAGCCCGGTATACCGCCTGATCGACGGTAGACAACACGTGCTGCAGCGGGACCTCCTCCGAGGGCGCCGGGAGATCAACAAACCAGCGGGGATATGATCCGAAAATCTTTACCTGATCGATCGTCTGATTTGCTCCTGTAGCCTGCAATTCAGGCGGCCGGTCGGCCGTGAGCAGTAGGAGTGGTACGTGGTCCACGCTGGCCTCCACAACGGCAGGATAGCCATTGGCGAGGGCGGTCCCAGAAGTGGTAATCCAGCCGGCCGCCTTCCCTTCCATCCGCGCGTAGCCCAGGGCGGCAAAGGCAGCACCCCGCTCGTCATAGTGCATCACCGTGATCGTATCGGGATGATCCGCGAGCGCAAGTACGAGCGGGGTAGAGCGTGACCCCGGCGCAAGGAAGAAACGGGTAACGCTGGCACGCACCAGCTCCTCGACGATGCAGCGTGCCCACAAAGACTGAAGATTAGGACTGTGTTGAATCAAGGCCGAGGACGTCGATAAAGTCGCGAATCTTGTGTTCGATCTCCTCCCACTCCGAAGCCGGATCGGAGCCCTCAACAATCCCCGCACCTGAGTACAGGGCGAGCCGCTTACCCTGCACAAGCCCGCACCTGATTCCCACCCCGAAGGTGGCATCACCGTCCTCCACCCAACCAACGGGGCCGGCGTACCAGCCGCGGTCCACCGGCTCATGCGCACGTATGTCTTTTACCGCACGATCGGTCGGCGTGCCTCCCACAGCGGGGGTCGGGTGAAGCGCCCCCAGCAGATCCCATTTATCCACGGAAGGATGCAGAAACCCCTCTATCCGGGAATGCAGATGCCGCTTGTTCGCAAGCTCCATTACTGTCGGGGTGCTCTGAACCGAGAGACGCGACGTATGGGGCTTGAGGGCCGCCTCAATTCTGTCGCGCACGAAGGCGTGCTCCCGCTGATCTTTCTCGCTCTCCAGAAGCGCCCGACCGAGCGCCTCGTCTTCCACTTTATCCGCTGATCTCGGACGCGTGCCAGCAACGGCCTCGCTACGTATTGTGCGCCCCCGCTGACTGAACAACAGCTCCGGCGTCGCACCGATAAAACTTGGGCCTTCCCTGGGTAAAATGGCATAGTGAAAGCATCGCGAGGTAGCCTCCCTCAAGCGATACAGAACATGCATAGCGTCGAGCGACCCGGAGAATTCAAAGGTTGCAAGCCGCGCCAGAACGAGCTTTTCGAGTTCTGAGGAGCGAATCTCCTTGAGCACGCGCTGGACCGTGGCTTCCCACGTCGATCGCTCCGGTGCGTCAATCCGGTGTGATAAGGCCGGAAAGCTGGCCGGGAAGGTCTGCTTCTCCTCATGGAAGCACAACTGGTCGAGCACCGAAAGAACGTCGGCCTCGGTATCTCTTCCCGGGAGCACGTGAAGCCGGACGCGGGTACCGGCGGGAGTCTTCCGCACTTCCACGCGCGGTAAAATAAACCGGTACGTGCCGTAGGATCCCCACCGATCATCAGAGGCTACAGAGGGGTCAAACCGCATTCCCCCCACGTACCGTCCACCGGGAAGAAAATCCAACGCACGAAGCGTTGTGGTGAGGGAGGTTGGAGCAATAGGTGCAGCACTTGACTGAATATCTGCTACGCCAATGCAGGCCTGCTGATACACGCGCCGGCGGCTCGACCAGTACGATTTCTCGGCCGGTGATTGTGACACCAGCCACAGCAGAGGATCCTGTATGTCAACGGGTTCCGACAGAGAAACGACTTCTCTCGCCTCCCCTGCTCCCTGCCTGAAAAACTCCCGTACCTGCTGCCGCAGAGCTTCTCGGCAGGCGCTGCCTGTCTCGCGCTGCGATGGTACGATGTCGCTAAGTATATCCATCTATCTTTTTAAAATAGCATAGCCCGCCGTTGCCAAAGCCCAACGCGAATGACCCACGGCTCACCTTCGTTCCGACCTACCGAGGATTGCTACTTTGGCGCATTTGTGAGCCGGTTGCTTAATCTGATTTTCGAAGCCTGCGAAGAATGTCCCTTTCCATTGCTTCGATTTCGGGAAGCCCGGTGTTGTGCTTCATCGCCGAGCGAATGACAACAGACCGAAGCACCTGATCCGGAGGGGGAAGTGGGTACATTTTCTGCTGCAGCTGCTCCACGACCGGCGCGAGTGCCCGCGTTACCAGCCGCCATCTGAAAAACACGAATCCAATGAATCCTGCTCCGAGCGCCACCATCGCATCCTGAGCAGCCAGGATGCTAAGCACGAATACGTAAAGCAGGCCCTGAAACCACGGGGTGTTCAGCACTCGCATCACCGGTACCAACGTCAAACTCACAAACGACGGCCCGATCACCGACCACAAAACGTACACGACCACCGACGTAAGCACCGCCAGCCACCACGGGACCAGCAACAGCGCCACAGCGAGTGAGAGCACCCCAAGGGTGATGGGGGTTGACAGCCACTCCTCGGCTTTCTTCAACAGATCCGTGACAGATACTTCGTCGAGCAACGAGCCGGCATACTCTTCGAGCAGCGCCTCCGACGTGTGATACCAGGTACCGGCCGCCGTAAAGATTCCGCGCGGGGTGTCCGCGTAAAACCCCTCATCGCTGCTGTCAAGATCGTTCGGAGAGGCCATCACGTAGGCTTTTTGTTAGTTTCGCCGGAGCTACTCAGCAGGCGAGGTGTCATTTTCAGTTTATATTGAAACTACTACCATCATCTACCGATGTTGCTTCCACGCCGAATAGCTGCTGCCCCCATTGGCAGCCCCACCTGCCTGCCACATCACCGGCGGAGGTCGTCTCGGATAAACGCCTTATTCTGAACCTTCTGTTTGATCCGGACCAGCCGGGTAACCTTTTTCTGGAGCCTTCGCACTTCTTCCTGGTCGTCGATCTCTTCGTACTGTTTCTGCTCATCCCGCGCCTCTTCGAGCGCCTCATCGACGCGACGCTTTTTGAGGCGCATCATAGCGTCTGAAGCAGCGCCAAACGGGTCTTCGTTTTTTTCGGGCACATGGATGCCCTTCCGGTCCTTCCAGTTAGAGGACGGCACGTACCGATCTGCCAGTACCCGTGTGGCGAGGCGCTGCATCGGACCTTCGAACGTCCCGTCCGTGAAACGGTGGGTGCGAATATCGTCGTTCCGGTACATCTCCAGCAATGCCTCAACAATGTCTCGCGCCGGCCCTGCCGTGAACTCCTCCACCGCCATGTGCCCCATCACATATTCGATCAGGCGCTTCCCGTGTTGTAGCATGAGCGAGATGAGGAGCTCTTCCGGGGGCGACGGGTCGCTGGCCGGTGCCTTGCGAGATGTGCTCTCGTTTGAGGTGTCCTCCTCCACCGGCGGCGGTATGGGGGCACGCCTGCTACTGGACTTCCGTTCATGCTCGGATCGTTGTTCGTTCATCACGCGGTGAAGGCGGCCCTCCGGCACATCCAGTACCGTACTCGCCCGCTTCAGATACGTCTCGCGCAGTAGATCGTCAGGAACGCGCGCGATGGCTGCCAGCACTTCCCGCATCGTTTTGGCAGCTCCCTCCGGCGTATCCATGCGACCCTCACGACGCGCTACATCAACCATGAACTCAATGAAGTCGCGGCGATGACGCTTCACGTACGTCCGGAAGGCATCAGCACCGTGCTGTTGTACGTACGAATCCGGATCCTCATCACTCG
Organism: Salinibacteraceae bacterium; assembly: GCA_007124945.1. Taxonomy (GTDB): domain Bacteria; phylum Bacteroidota; class Rhodothermia; order Rhodothermales; family Salinibacteraceae; genus Tc-Br11-B2g6-7. Next base: position 7,551 of record SLED01000266.1, read on the forward strand.
GCAACGCCACTGAGTACGCCGCAAGCCCTTCTTCCAACAGCGTACGGATCCCTCGCAACGTCGCCGTTACGCCGGCCTCATCGGCATCGTAGAGCAATACAACACGCTGCGCGTACCGGTTCAAGACCGACGCCTGCCCTTCAGTCAGCGACGTTCCACTGGAGGCCACCACGTGCTCCACACCTGCCTGATGGAGTGCAACCACATCGGTGTACCCCTCCACCAGAATCACTTCCTCCAGGTCGCGGATTGCCTGCTTGGCCTGGGAAAGGCCGTATAGCACCCGGCTCTTGTGGTAGACGTTCGTCTCGGGCGAGTTAATGTACTTGGGCTGATCTACATCGGCGTCCAGAATGCGTCCACCAAACCCTACTACTTTCCCGATATGAGAGAATATCGGAAACATCACGCGGCCCCGGAAGCGGTCGTAGTAGCCGTCCGCATTTTTACGAGGAATGACGAGCCCAGCCTTCTCAAGCTGCTCAGCTGAAATATGTTTTGATTCGGCGTGCTGTATCAGCCCGTCCCATCGATCCGGTGCATAACCAATCCCAAACTTCTTGATGGTCGCATCCGTGAAGCCCCGGTTCCGGACGTACGCAAGGGCCTTCTCGCCCTCCTCGCGCTCCGTGAGGGTGAAGTAAAAAAACCGCGCTGCGATGCGAAGGGCTTCATAGATAGCATCTGCCTCCGACGCGCGCTCGCGGTCCCGCTCTGTCCGCGCGATCTCGATCCCAGCTCGGTCGGCCAGGATCTCGGCAGCCTCGGGAAACGGCACCATCTCGATCTTCGAGATGAACGAAAACACGTCTCCACCCTCCCCGCACCCGAAGCATTTGAAGATGCCCATCCGCGGGTTCACACTAAAGGAGGGCGACTTCTCATTGTGAAACGGGCAGAGCCCGAAGAGATTGCTACCCTGCTTCTTCAGACGCACATAATCGCTTACGACGTCGGCGATGTCAGACGCCGCCCGAATCTCATCTATTTTCTCATCGGGAATGTACGCCACAGAACCACCCGGAATGACTACATGTTCAAAATATGTTAGGCGAACGGGAAGGCCGTTTCATGGTTCGGCTCTCGCTCGATATGCTGCCGACGTTACGCGCTCAGATCGATCTGATAAGCTGATGGGTCGTCGGGCATTACGTGGGAGTTTTCCTCATCATCCACCGGCCCGATGGGCGGCGGGGAGTCACACTGGCAGGCGTTGAATGAAAGGCTTCCAACAAGCGCGAAGGCCACAAGATAGGTGCGTAGCGCGGCGCGCGAGGTAAAGATCTCAAACATGCAATCAGTCACTTTTTGGTGAGAGAGTTGAGTGGCCGAACGGCAGACGGCCTGCGTCCTGTAAGGCTACTGCAGAAACCATCTGAATGCAAGCCGGATTCGGCCATTCGTGTTTGCGGCCATCTTTTGCCTGCCCTTCACATGCCCTGGCGATTGCGGCGCAGGCAAATCGTAATTCGTGAGCTTTTTGCGAGGTCCTGCGCCGGCAGCAACCTCGCCCGTTCCGTCTCATTGCACCCTTGGTCTTTTATTATCAACCCATGCATTCAGTCACCGATGAGCACGCTTCGCGAACGCATTGAAAACATCATCGCCAACGGGGAAAAGAATCCTCATGATAAGCGTGCCACCTTTAACGCGCTGCGTGACGCGCTCGATGCCGGCGAAATACGCGCGGCCGAGCGAAAGGACGACGGCACGTGGGAGGTTCATTCGTGGGTGAAAGAGGGGATCCTGCTCGGGTTTAGGATCGGGAAGATTACCGACATGTCCTCGGGCACGTTGCCTTTCTTCGACAAGGATACCTATCCGGTGAAGTCGCTCAAGTCCACCTCCGGCGTTCGGCTGGTGCCCGGCGGCTCGTCGATCCGTGCTGGCTCGTATGTTGCTGAGGGCGTGGTGTGTATGCCGCCGATGTACATCAACGTGGGCGCCTATGTCGATTCCGGTTCCATGGTCGATTCGCATGCGCTGGTGGGGAGCTGCGCGCAGATCGGCAAGCGGGTTCACCTATCCGCGGCTGCGCAGGTGGGTGGCGTACTCGAACCCGTCGGTGCTCTCCCCGTCATCATTGAGGACGACGTTTTTGTGGGTGGAGGCTGTGGGGTGTACGAAGGCTGCCTCATACGCGAAGGAGCCGTCCTTGCCCCCAACGTTACGCTCACCCGCTCAACCACTGTCTACGACACCGTGAAGGAGCGTACCATTACCGCCGACGAGAACGGCGTGCTCGAAATCCCTGCTGGCGCCGTGGTGGTGCCGGGCACTCGATCTGCGGGATCGGGCTATGCCAGTGAGCACGGTCTATCCCTGTATGCTCCCATCATCGTGAAGTATCGTGACGCCTCGACAGACGCCGCGACCTCGCTGGAAGACGCCTTGCGGTGAGCGCCTACTGGCGCACTGTAACCGGGCTCTGGGCGACGAAGGCGTTCTCAAAGCGGTCGCGCAGATATTCGGCGAAAGACCGCGCCGCCGACTCCGAGGTAAAGTTGCCCACTCGCACGCGATACAGCGGTTGACGGTAGATCAGATACACAGGCGGCTCATCCGGTACGGCACCCTCGAAAAAGTCCCGGAAATCCTCCTCCTCGCGATACTCCTTCCACCAGTCCTCAGCTTCGGTCAGAATCTCCGTGGCTGATCGGCGGCTTTCCGTCGAGTAGATCTGCACGCGGAAGCCCGGTACGGTTCGCTCAACCCCCGCTCCGGCGCGGACCTCCATGAGCTCATCAGGCACCTCATGGTTGATCTCCACCACGCGCTCCGGCAACTCGAGTGGATATTGCGCAATGTCAAAGGTCTCAAATGCCGCGAGGTCGACCACCTCCTCCGCTGCCTCCTCCTCTTCTTCAGAAACTCGCTCGATGGAGACACAGCCCGACACCACGAGCCCAATTGAAAGCAAAAATAGTACGCTAATGGGCAGTCGCATGATACTCAAGATTCCACTAATCAGAACAAGTACGCTGTGGTACTGCGTAGCCGAGGACGTAGTTCATCGCACTCAGTAGTCTGATGTGACTTCGGTTCCTTCCATGATAGCGACTGAGGAGCTGGCGCCGATCCGGGTAGCGCCCTGTTCGATCATGGCGTAGGCATCGTCGGCACTACGCACACCTCCCGACGCTTTAACGCCCATCGCTTCGCCAACGACCTCTCGCATAAGGCGCACGTCTTCGAGCGTGGCGCCCCCCGTGGAAAAACCGGTCGAGGTCTTCACGAAGTCCGCTCCAGCGTTTTGTGCAAGAAGGCAGGCGATCACCTTTTCCTCGTCGGTCAGCAGTGCCGTTTCAATGATCACTTTGACGGTGGCCCGTGCCGACGCGTCTCGGCGCGGACGAGCTGCTCCCACCACGGCCCGGATGTCTTCTTCCACGACATCGAATGCACCACTCTTCAACTGCCCGATATTGATCACCATGTCAACCTCTGCTGCCCCGCGAGCGACGGCCCACTCGGCCTCAGCCGCTTTCACCTCGGACAGGGTAGCACCAAGGGGGAAACCGATCACCGTGCAGACATCGACATCCGTGCCCTGCAGCTTTTCCACTGCCAGCGACACGTACGACGGGTTCGCACACACCGACGCAAAGCTATACGTCCGGGCCTCGTCGCATAATGTCCGAATAGTCGCCTGGTCGGTCTCGGCCTTGAGCGCAGTGTGATCGATCCGTTTGGCAAGGGCACTTGCATCGGCTCGGGCTGCCTTCGCTCGCGCTTCTGCCGTCTCCCACGATACAGGAGGGGATTCGACGCTGGATGAACGGTGAGCGCGCACAAGTTCGCCGATGCGGCCGGGCTGAAGGTCTGCCATAGGGGTGTGGAATTGATGTTCAGTTTCGGTGCCGGAGTACCGACGTTTACACGCGCCGGAGGGTCCCGACCATCTCGGGTCTTAGCAGATCTTCAGCTAACGCCGTACATGATCTCATCGAGAGACTGCCCTCGCATGCTTTCCAGCCGCGCAAAACGTTTCTGAAACTGTCCCATCCCGATCTGCAGAAACTGATCTGCCGTAATGCCGAATGGAATCTCTTCACCGAATGGGGCCAGCGTCTCCTCGATGATCGCTAAGACCACCGGCAGGAGCTCTTGCACCCGGTTCTCGACAATGCTCCAACGTTCATCACCATCCTCATTCAGTAGTCGACCAATGGTGTAGAGACCGTACGCGATATGACGCGCCTCATCCCGCTGAATCAACTGTACGATCTCCTGCATCCCCGGTAGTATCTCCCGCTCGCGCAACACTGTGTAGTACGCCTGATACCCCGTTTCTGCCAGGATGCCCTCAACCACCATCTGGTACGTCACCGCAGCGCGGAGGTAGTTTTCCGGCGTTGAGTCGGTGGCAAACGTCGAGACATCCTGCTCCAGCGCCAGAAATAATTGATGGTGTGCAGACGTCAGAAAATCTTCCAGGGCCACCGGGCGGTCTACCACCTCCGATAGAAATCGGTCGAACGCCTCCACGTGCTTGGCCTCTTCCCACAGGTACGACGTCAAGAACATCTCATCCTCAAGTCGGCCCTCTGCAGCAGCCACCTGCAGGAACGGCAGCAGGTCGGTCGTAACAGCCTCCTCCCCACCCTGAAATTGCGCCGTCAGACGAAGCAAAAGATCCTGCTCTCTCGCAGAAAGCTGTTGCCAGTCGCGCAGATCCTGCGATAGATCAACGGACGCGGAGTCCCAGATGCCCAGCCGCTTGGCCTTCTCCCATAACCTCATGGAAACAAGCCTTTTATCGAGTCCTCTGGATAGCGTGGTATACGTGCGTGCGGTTTCTTCCATAATGTCTTTTCCTGGCTGATGAACGGGCGTTCGCACGGACGGAAAAAAGTGCTCCGGGCTTTGAACATTCAATGAACGACCGTCATTAAACGAAGATCGCATATCAGGTTGGAAAGTTACTGATGAGATGCCCTATCCTCGTCTTGACGATAACGGAATGACGGTGACGCTTGACCTACACGGGGCGTCGGTGCATGAGGCAATTGATATTGTGTATCGTGTGCTGGACGTAGCCGTGGAGCGTGGAAGGAGCAGCGTAAAAATAATCCATGGGCACTCTACGAGTAACGGTAACCCTCATGAACGCACTATTAAGAAAGCACTGCACGATGAAATCGATCGTGGAGGATTTCCTGAGGCAACCGGTGTGCTAAAGCAGCAGGGGCACCTTGTTCTATCGCTCGACATCACCATGAAAAACGACCCCCGGCGCATCAACACACTCGACGCTTTTCGCTGAGATGCGTATGCTGTAGAATGAATGACCCGCAGCGGCTTGTGAAATTGCGGCTGCCACCGATACTAAAGAATGCGCTCGCTCCGTTCACGCGCTCTAGCTTCTGATCAAAGTTTGATGAGACCAACCATTGGCATAACAACCTCGCTCAACGATGGCGAGCAACGCCTCTCGCTAAACTACGTGCGGGCGGTGGAGCAGGCGGGTGGCGTGCCGTGGATCGTGCCGATGGTCGTCGAAGATCACCTCTTTGATCTCATCGCAGATCAACTTGACGCGCTGATCGTGACGGGGGGCCCTGCCGTTACCGAGGGGCTGATCGGTACGCTGCCACACGACATTGGTGAAACCGCTCCCCATCGTTCGGTTACCGACAGGGAAATACTCTCTCGCTTTCTGTCCACGGGCAGGCCAATCCTGGGCATTTGTTATGGCATGCAACTGCTTAACGCACTGGCAGGCGGCACCATTTACGCAGATGTCGAAGCGCAGGTAGAAGGTTCGGCACCGCATAGCCAGAAACGGAACGCACCGATTCATCCAATACACATAGAAGAGAAAAGCCATCTCGCACGCATCTTTCCCGATGGCATGCCCGATGTTAATACCAGGCACATTCAGGCCGTTGCCGAGGTGGGCGATCCCTACCGGGTCTGCGCGACCGCTCCGGACGGCGTCATCGAAGGTATCGAACATCCAGATGGCCACATCATCGGACTCCAATTTCATCCTGAACGAATGGGGCAGGCCATGCGGCCCCTCTTCGAACACCTAATCTCTCTCGCCAGATCGGCTAAATCAGCAGCAGTTTTGTAAGTTTTCCTCATGCCGTAGCCCGCACGTTTCATGTCAGTTCCTAACGTCGTAAACCAACTTCGCGCCTCCCGCCTGTTCTGGGCGGTCTCCACTTCTGCAGTGGTCATGACCACGGTGGTAGCCGTACTCTTCTCTACCACCGACCTGACCGCCAGCGAAGCCATGAAGCGCTTTCTGCTTCCCGCTCTGGACGTCGGGCCGTACTCCGAGGTAGCGCTCGAAAGCAGCGCCTCGCTGTCGACGCTTACGCTACAGCAGCATGAGCTGCATCCCGATCACAGATTCGCTACCTATTTCACAGCCTCACAGATGGACGACGAGGTTCGCTACGCCGAGAGTGAGCGGATGCGAAAATTCAGAAACCTCATCGACATGTACGTGACCCGGCAGGGTATCGACGACAACTTTACGATGCGGTTCATTCACGAACCGACGGGCGATGTCCTTCGCCTCCACTCACTGAACGATGAGCGGCGCACGTTTTATGAAACTGGCGAAGCGGACTGGCCGGCGATTGACCGGATACGCCGACAGGAGACGCGCCGTATTGTGGACGCGCTTGAGGACGCTGGTTACGACCGCGACAAGATTGTGGTGCGGTGGGGACGAGCGAATCAGATGCTGGAAGCCCGCGAGCGCAAGTCGCTCGTTCATGAGTACGAGCTTCGCCTGGCAGAACTACTCGATCTAAGCCTGCTGGTTACTGAGCTCAGCACGGTCGAGACGTTTAACCAGGATGAACTCGTCTCATCTGCAGGCGCGCGCGGCCGCTATCAGATGATGCCCGCGGAGTTGCGCCGGCATAATATCCACACGTACCGCCTGCCCACGGCCAGCGGCGGGCAAATCACCGTTCGGGAAGAGCTGCACCCGCTTCTTACAATGGAGTCGGCCTTTCTGATGGTGCGAAGCCATGTCAA
>SLED01000327.1 GCA_007124945.1 Salinibacteraceae bacterium
GTGGGCGTGGTATCGAATGCTTCTGCAACCGAGATCCGATCCGTCCCAATAGTGGGGCGCGACGAACACGTGCTACCGAAGCTGCGAAGAAAGGGGATCAGTCACGTGGTGCTGTCAGGGACAAATCTGACACATGCAGAACTGGCGGAAAAGGTAGCCCGCTATCGCTCCATCTTTACCCACGTCTCTGTAGTACCCGCCGGTCCAGATACCCCGGCTCTTTGGACCAGCTCTCTTTCCTGGGAGGGTCTTGGGGGACATGATGTGGTAAGTAAACAGTCAGAGTTTACGTCGGCGTGCAAGCGTGTGCTTGATGTGCTGGGAGCCACGGCGCTGCTTGTTCTGCTGGCGCCGCTCTGGTTGACCATTGCTGCGTTGATCAAGCTGGATAGCCCGGGCCCAATATTCTTTAAGCAAGAGCGGATGGGGGTTGACGGCAAGCCGTTTTCGCTCATCAAATTTCGCACGATGTATGAGGATGCCGAGTCCAGGCTCCATGATATTCTGGACAGTGACCCTGGTCTCAGGGCTGAATATGAGGAGTACCACAAACTGAAAAACGATCCGCGGGTAACTGGCCTGGGCGAGATTTTGCGGCGGTTGAGCTTAGACGAGTTCCCTCAGCTCATAAACGTACTGCGCGGTGAGATGAGCCTTGTTGGCCCGCGAGCCTACGTGCCCGCCGAACGACGTCAGATGCGGGGACACGAAAAGGAGATCTGGGAGACGAAGCCGGGGATAACCGGATTGTGGCAGGTCGCGGGGAGAAATGAGCTCACCTTCGACGAGCGCGTTCATACCGAGGTGCATTATGCTCGCAACTGGTCGATCTGGATGGACCTCTACATTCTTGTTCGTACAGTGCCTGTTGTGTTCACAGGTGAGGGAGCGTGTTAAGTCTTTAGAGTGAACAGGGGAGACCGCTGTTCATATTTTTCTTCTCCGTTGGTGGCTCTGACGTTCAGCGATGACGGACAGTAAAGCACGCCACAAAACCGCTCGGTTTCAGGTGACAAGCCACGGAGATGAAACTTAGCGAAGGCCTCGCCAAGATCGAGTGGTTTCAACTCAATTCGTTGTCTGTGGTGCGGGAGTTTTATAGATTTGTCGGTCACAGATCAGGTCTACCTGTGACCATCACCTGCTCTAATAAAGGCAATACGAAATCCACATGGATCCGCTCGATAATCTTTTTCAACAGAACCATGCGTGGGCTCGTCAAATGACGAGTCACGATCCGGAGTATTTTGAGCGCCACACGCGCGGCCAGCAGCCCCCATACCTCTGGATTGGCTGCAGTGATAGTCGTGTTGTACCAAACGACATTGTCGATCTTGGCCCGGGCGAGCTCTTTGTTCACCGAAATGTGGGGAATCTCGTTGTCAAGGATGACGAGAATATGATGGCAGTTCTTGATTTTTCTGTCGAAGCCCTTCAGGTTCGCCATATCATTGTTTGTGGCCATCGACGTTGCAAGGGCGTTCTAACGGCCATGCAGCCGAGCGGAATTCAGACGGTTGACCGGTGGGTAGGGCCTATCCGGGAGATTTATGAACGTCACCAGGAAGAGCTTGACGCGATGGGGGAGATGGAGCGGTGGGAATACCTCGCGGAGCTCAACGCCATAGAACAGATCCGATCGATTGCTACCTTGCCGGTGGTGAAGCGAGCATGGGCTCGTGGCCAGGACTTGTCGCTTCATGCCCTGAAGTACAATCTCTATACGGGCGATCTGCGTCGAGTGCACGACCCGATCACCTCCCTCGATTCCGTATCTACATGAGCTCCGTTGATGACGTAACGCACATACTCGGGAGAAAGCCGGTTCGCGAAGCACTGGAAAACCGGGCTGATGAAATTGACAAGGTCCTGATCCAGCAGGGCGCAGAAGGCGAGATCATTGGTGCCATCCGGGGAGCAGCGGACCGGCTGGGCGTACAGGTGCAGTACGTACCGGCAGTAAAGCTAAACCGGATGGCCAGCGGTGCCAATCATCAGGGGGTGATTGCAGTGGCGCTGCCCATCCAGTATCACGAGTTTGACGATATGCTCGCCGCGATCGCGCCTACCCTCAACGACGTGCAGCAGCAAAAGCCTCTGCTCTTGGCAATAGATCGCGTCTCCGATCCCCATAATTTCGGAGCGTTGCTGCGGACGGCACACGCAGTGGGTGTGGCGGGCGTCATTGTACCGGAGACTCACATGGCACCTCTTAACGCAACGGTAATCAAGGCAAGTGCTGGCGCAGCGAGCCGCATTCCTGTCGCCCGTGTAGCTGATCTCTCGAAGAGTCTATATCAATTGAAAGAGAGAGGTTACTGGGTAGCAGGTACGTCGGCAACAGCAAAACAGACATTATGGGAGGCAGACCTGAACCGTCCCACGGTACTTGTGATGGGAAGCGAGGGGAGAGGGATGCGTAGCGACGTGGAAGATCAGTGCGACTATCTTATTTCCATCCCGATGCCGGGGTCAGCCGAATCGCTAAACGTCTCGGTAGCCGCCGCCGTCGTTCTCTTCGAGGCATTACGCGTGCGTACTACTTCTTAGGGCGGCTCGTCTTTTCCTGACGAGCAAGCAAATCGCGAAGTGGAATTCCCTGTATGGCGAGGCAGATTGCACCTGCTGCGACAAAAAAGACAAGCTGCACACCGTGCCCGATGATCGCATAGCCCGCTGCTGCAGGGCTGCTGACGCCGTAGAGTATCACAAGCGTCTGAATGGTAATGTAATGATAGGAGCCGGCACCTCCCGGTGATGGTACCAGGATACCGAGCGCGCCAAGTGCCATGATTACCCAGGTATCAAGCAGCGTTAGGCTGTAGGGCTCAACCATGTCCAGCATCAGAAAAGGAATGTACGCCATAAGCACGTAGCACATCCAGAGGCCTACGGTTGAAAGGAGTAGCCCCGCGCGCTCAGGCGTTTTCCAGAGCGTCTGTATGCCGTCCCAGAACGAGCGCAGAATGGGTTTGAGTCGCTTGACATATCTGAGCAAAAATATGCCGAATGCAAGCGTCAGGGCGAGCCCGCCAGCAATAAGAAGCCAGGGTAGCCGGTCTGGTTGGAGATGCGCTGGAGAACCGAGGAGCGCAGAGAGGTCTTCCAATCGACCCAGCAGTAAAAGCACCGACGAGAGAAGTGCGAATGCGAGTACTATTACATCCAGCAGGCGCTCGCTGAACACCGTTCCGAAAATACCCGAAACGGAGTAACGCGACTGCGCGGAAAGATTGACTGCGCGCGCGACTTCACCGGCCCGTGGAGCTGCGTAATTTACCATGTAACCGATCATTACAGAGAAGAACGCAGCACGCTGCAATCCTTCTCTTGCCTCTTCGTGCTCGCGCTTATGGTGAGGATGAGCGCGTAATAGTAAGAGCCAACGCCAGGCCCTGAGCCACACACTGAGCAGTATGATGAGCGCGAGAGGGAGTAGCCAGCCATACGAGGCCGCACGCAACGCATCCATCATCATCTCAAGGTCGACACCGCGTAGCGCCAGGTAGAGCAATAGTGCGGCCAGAAGCAAGCCACCCCCGGTAGTTATGTACGTGCGTATGCGGGAGTTCACAACGATTTTGAAGCGTATCAGGGGCGCAGATCCACTACTTCTACGTTCTCCGGCGGATCAAAGGCAAACAGGTCGTCGCCAAGTTCTGTGTCGAGATCCAGATCGCGAAGGGTAAATGTCATGCGTGTCTCGTTGGCGTCCTCAATCTCTACACGTCGAAGTCGCAGATCATCTTCCTGGAACCGCATGACGAATGAGACGAACATCGCACCTGGATCCTCGGACTCCAACTTTAGATACCGGAGTGCAACCCCATCTACGGATTCGCTTCCCGTTTCGACGGGCCGGTACGAGTCATCAAGCTGCAACAAAAACGTTGTTGGCGCAAACGTGTCCGCATCTCGCTGATACTCGTTCACCAGTACCTGCCGATCAGCGTGGTTGTGAATCCACGTTGTCTCTCCATCGGCTACAATGGTCTGATCCTCTAACTCCACGCGATACTTGTCGCCACTAACGTAGAGTGTACCTTCATTTTGAAATTCGTCTCCGAAAGGGTTCACCACGTGTTGGTGGAACGAAGCACTTAATGCCTCTGCGTCTGCATAGACGGCTTGCAACTCCTCGA
>SLED01000244.1 GCA_007124945.1 Salinibacteraceae bacterium
GCCGGGCAATCCCTCGATCAGGGTCGAGGGCAGGCCTGCGCTCAGTGCGACGGGCTCGACTGGTGAGGAACTGGTCGGCTGAAGGGTAATCCCTTCGCCCGTCTACTACTTCGGCATGGTGAGCGCAGATCGCGAAGCGATTGAAGACGAACCATGGCGCCGACCCAGCACCGACCAACCGCCGTGTCCGGGGCGGAAGCGACGAGGGAAGCAGTGTAACATCTCACAATATAGCAGCACGCAGGGCATGCAGTCGGGAACGAAGTGAGCCAACCCGATGATAGGCCCTTCGCGGGGTTGCAGCGACATGGCGCGCCATGTCGCTACGGCTGTATGGATGCGCGTGCCAGCAATCATGAGAAGCTTATATACGAGGGACGGCTGTCATGCTTCGACGCTTCCGATTCCAGTTATCGGCACAGGCTGGCGCGCTTCTTCTGCAAATCGCAGGGTGATCCCGTGGTCATGGTGATGCCGTTGGGCAAGTACGGTTACGCCAGAGTGTCCTACGCTTGCTGAAATTGCGGGCCCGATAGCCTTCGCCCGGCAGCAATTCTGCCATCCGGGTGAAGAGTGCGTGCAACGAGCGATCCAACCCTCGGCGAAACTGGGTATCGGTAAACAATATCCCGAAAAAACCTACGACACGTCCGACTGAACGTGCTTTACAAGAGTCTCGAATCGCTTACGGAGATCGGGTAGAATGAGCTGATCCATCGCTTCCTTTGCCACAGTCAGATCAGCCGGAATGCTAAAATAAAGCGTCCGACCCCGGATACCTGCTTCCGGACGGAAGTGGAGTGCTTCCGGACCTTTATCCTCAAACTGGATCTGCGAGAGCAACGATGCGAATGCAGGCATAGGGTGGGTAAGCAGGTCTGTCAGTGCGTTACTGACGACGCCAGGCTGCACCCCTACGCCACCTGAGAACAGGACAACATCAACACGCCCTTCCATCTTAATGATGCCCTGCCGCACCGTCTTAGCCTCCGGCGGCACGATGCGGTACAGCACGGTTTGGTGCCCGGACCGCTTTATTCGCTGTCGCAAGAATCCACCACAGCGGTCTGTTTCTTCGGTAGCCGTCTCACTGATCGTAACAACCGCAAATCGGAGAGACGTGGCGCCGTTCTGTTCGGATGCACTCATAGGGTCAGGCAGATTCAGAGGTAGAGGTAGAGGCCCGGCAGCTCTCCGGCAATTCAATGTCATTCTCCGGCTTTGGCTCGCCAAACCAGCGGGGCGGGTCATAGCCAAAGCTGCCGTACGGGTTGCATCGGAGGATCCGCCATGAAAGTAAAATAAAGCCCTTTACCGCACCGTATTCCCGCAGTGCCTGAATGGCATAGTGCGAGCAGGTAGGCGCGAAGCGGCACTTACCTCCAAGCCACGGCGAAAGCGTGACCTGATACAGCCGTACCACGCCAATAAGGATGTTGCGCGGGAGATGATAGAGGTGTTGCAGCACAGCTTCGATAATTGACTACCGGGAAGTGTCAAATGGAAGGTTCGGTCGCCTCCCGGGTTCCATTGGCAGCTGCGCTATCGATCCGGGCGCTCCACGGATGGCGACGCAGGGCGGGGTACACGGCCAGAGGACCGCGACCGCATCCGCTGACGAAGCGTCCGGGCATCCACGGTGCGGTCGCCTCGAACCGCTCGCGAACCATCTTCGTGCGGGGGCTCAACGGCGAGCGCAGGCGCCTCGGCATCGGCATCGATTCCTTCAAAAAATTGAAAGCGATGAGACTGAACACCGAGCGCTTCCGAAGAGAGAGGCTTCTCATTTTGTGCCCAGTGTGGCTTAATACGGCCTCTCATGGAGATCGGGCTGTAGAAATGCCGCGTTGCCTGCGCGAACGGACGCTCAGAAGCAGGGGCGTTAAACACGTCAAACGCTATCTTTAGTGCTTTCTGCCAGCCGGGGGCAGAACTGGAGGCATCCAGGCCAAGAATGCGACTTCTTCGAACGGACGGCGCGTTAAACGCGCTAAACTGCCGATCTTCCAGGACGACATCGCGGTAGGTGCTTCCTCGGAAATTTGTCTCCACCCGATTGCGCACCACCCAGGCCACGAGCTCCTGTTCGTGAGGTCGGTTCGATTCGGAGTAGATACAGCGCGCCAGCCACAGCACCTCATCTGCATCAAAGGCGGATAGGTTGTTAAGGCGCTCAGCCATCGACTCATCCGGCGGTGTCGCTTGCGCAGGAGATGCTATCCCTGCCTCAGCGAGAGGCAAGCCGGCAGCGAGAATTAGTACGGTGAGAAGCGAGAGAAATCGCACAAACACTGGCAGTGGAGTGATCTTTATCCTGTGGGGAAGCGTCAGGCGCAAAGGCTGTGCCTCCCGCCTTGAATCCACCAGATCACGCCCTCTGGAAACGTCTGCCTACCCAAGGGATTGCACACCGGGAAATTCCTGCCGCTCATCTACCTGCAGAAAATACCATGTCCGATTCGTTTAAGCCTCTTCTTGATGCTGTCCGGTACGACGACCAGGGGCTCGTGGTGGCCATCGTACAGGATCATGCGACCAACGAGGTTCTGATGCAGGCCTATATGAACGAAGAAACGTTAAAGCAGACCCTGCGCACCGGCCAGATGACGTACTGGAGCCGTTCGCGGCAGGAGGTATGGGTGAAGGGCAAAACCAGTGGCCACACGCAGCATCTCAGGGAGGTACGGATCGACTGTGATGGCGATGCGCTCCTCTTTAAGGTACGGCAGGAGGGAGGTGCTGCCTGCCACACAGGGTATCCCAGCTGTTTTCACCGGATGCTCGGCGAGGGCCGCTTCATTACGATTGGCGAGCCCGTTTTCGATCCGGAAGACGTATACAAGCGCTTAAACTGAGTACTACTGGGAATTTACGGGCTCCGGTGTGCCAATAGCGTCGATGGCTTCCGCTTTCCTGACGATTTCTCGCAGCATGCCCGGGAAGAGTACTTTGTGGGGCAGATAAAAGATGTACCAGTAGATGAGGCCGAATAGACCTTTGGGTTCGAAAAGCGCGGTCTGTGTAACGAGGGTATCACCGTTACCCGGTCTGATGTTGAACTGGAGCCACGCCTTCCCCGGCACCTTCATCTCTGCGCGTAGCCGCAGCAGCCGGTTTCGCTCCAGCGCCTCCACTCTCCAGAAATCGAGTGCATCACCCACCCTTAGATCCGAAGGGTGGCGGCGGCCGCGCCGAAGTCCGAAACCACCGACGAACAGGTCGGCAAGCCCCCGTAATTTCCAGAGGCTGTTGGCGTAGAGCCATCCTGTGTTTCCGCCCAGGCCCGTTACCACATTAAACACGGCCGCCGGGCTGGCTGTGGTGCGCAAATAACGTCGCTCCTGGATGATGCCCTCAGAGTCTTCGAGCTCTTCAGCCTCCAATCCAGTAAACCAGGACGACGAAGACGAGCGGGCGTCATGCCAGGTGGTTTCTACCATGTTGCTCGAAGACCTGCGCAGCGCCAGACGCACCGCTGCTTCGTAGGACATGGGCCGCACCGAGAATAGTCGCTGGGCTTTGCCACCGTCCGTAACGACCACCTCGTTATCCAACCCTGCAATGAGCAACCGTGCGATGTCGGTGTTGACCGGTGTGACGAGCCCTACCCAGAGCGCCGACAGCTTCGGAGTGAGAAAGGGTACATTTAAAATGGGCCGTCGCAGGCCGCGAACGCGTGCATAGCGTTTGAACATTTCCTCGTAGGTGAGGATATCGGTGCCGCCAATCTCGATCACCTCTCCCGCACTCTCCGGCACGCTGATGGCTTCGACCAGATACTCCAGCACGTTGCGGATAGCGATGGGCTGCGTAGGCGTTTTTACCCATCGCGGGCAAACCATCAGGGGAACGCGTTCGGTCAGGTAGCGAATGAGTTCGAACGAGAGGGAGCCAGAGCCAACGATGACGGCCGCCCGAAACTCAGTGACCGGGACCGGTCCTTCACTCAACACATTGCCTGTTTCCACCCGGCTCTGTAAATGCTCCGATTGGCGCGGGCCCTTTGGTTCGATGCCGCCGAGGTAGATGATACGCTCTACTCCATGCTTTTCAGAAGCGGAAGCAAAGTTGCGAGCTGCTTTCCGATCGATTTCCGCAAACGAGCTTTCGCCCTGGGCCAGAGA
>SLED01000043.1 GCA_007124945.1 Salinibacteraceae bacterium
GCTCCAGGAACGGGGCTTGCACATATCTGGAGAAATGAGAACACAATCAGAGCCGGTGCTTAGCCTTTCGGGAGCAACGTCGAACCACATCCACACCCATGCTTCTCCTCCACTGCAGAAGATTCTGGACGAGGTAATGGTTGAAAGCCAGAACCTCTACGCTGAAGCAGTAATACGCAGTATTGGTGCCGAACATCACATCGGAAACAACAACCGCGACAGGGGTAGCGCTGCAGCGGGTGCGGCAGCCATCCTGGACACGCTCGCTGCCATCGGCACCGACACGTCAAATGTGCGTCTGGTCGACGGATCAGGCCTCTCCCGCCGTAACCTCGCTACGCCCGAGTCACTCACGTCGTTGCTGGTGGCGATGGACCGCAGTGCTCCCGGTGATGTACGGGAGGCATTTCGCGCATCGTTTCCCACTGCGGGTATGAATGGCACATTGCGCTATAGGATGCGGCAGGGAGCCGCGAGCGGGAACGTACGCGCAAAGACAGGCACTCTCTCTCACGCATCGGCACTGAGCGGCTATGTCACCACCCTGAGCGGCCGCAACATTGCATTCTCCGTTGTGGCCAACCACTATACGGTCAACAGCAGCCATATCCGGCGTGCCCAGGATTCCATCATGCATATCCTTGCTGGGTACCGCGGACGGTAGTGCGCACACCTCACTGCGGAAATTGGCGTTAAAATTACGTACCTGCAGCGAGCGTGGTGGTAAGTTATCGAACCGTAGCTACACATCCTCGTGTACCTACGCTGGTATCGATCCCCGGCCATTATTTTGTGATCTGCATGAGTGAAACAAGAGGACTTGATCTGCACGCTACCACCGTCGTCGGCGTCCGCCATAACGGCGCCCTTTCCATGGGGTCTGATGGGCAGGCCACCATGGGAGAAACCGTAATGAAGCATCGGGCACACAAGGTCAGGTATTTATATGATGAAAAGATCGTTGCAGGATTTGCCGGGGCCACCGCAGATGCCTTTACGCTGTTTGAGCGCTTCGAGGAAAAGCTTCAACAATATGGCGGAAATCTGACCCGCTCAGCCGTCGAGCTTGCTAAAGACTGGCGTACAGATCGTTACCTGCGCAGGCTTGAGGCGCTGCTCGCTGTAGGATCTGCCGATCAATTGCTTGTAGTGAGCGGTAACGGCGATGTGATCGAGCCCGATGATGATATCGTGTGCATTGGCTCCGGCGGCCCCTATGCCCTCGCCGCCGCTCGTTCGATGGTCAAGCATGCGCCAGACCTCACCGCTCACGAGATTACGGCCGAGGCGCTCGCTATCGCGGGAAGAATCTGTATCTATACCAACGAAGAGGCGACCATCCTGGACCTGAAAGAATAGACGCGTGCAGGGACCTGGCATATGATCTTCAGGTCGACCAGAGGATCGCCCACCCATAATTCCAATAATTTATTTTTTGGCATCCAATGAATAGACGCACATCCGTTTCTGCTGGACGCACGCTGGGAGGCATTTTCATTGATTACGAAGGAACGCATGTCCTTCTGGGCCAGCAGCATGAATCTCCCCATGAACTAATCCATGAGATCGTAGCCAATATTCGAACAGAGTTCGATACATCATATGACGTTGAGACCGTCCTGGTAAGGGCCTACGCAGACTTTAGCATGGTCGGGCCCGATGGGATCGACATTCAGGAAGCCCTCGACATCCAGGGATATGAGCCGCGGTTTGTTTCCCGTGCGCGTCAGCGTAACGCAACCGAGGTGCAGCTTTGCGTAGACGCGATGGAAATGCTGCATCAGCGAGACGATATCAACACATTTATCCTGGTCACGGGCAATCGTCTGTATCTTCCGCTTATCAGTCAACTGAGGCGGTACGGACGTGATGTTGTGCTCGTGTCGCTGGCCTCCGCTGCAGCGGACGTTGCCAGTACCGATCCGGGATTTCGTTCCATCAACATGGAAACGTATATTCCCCGCGTCAGGCCAGGCGGTGTAGGAGCTCGCTCAGGCCACAACAAACGCCCTTCGTCAGATGAGTATCAATCACGCGTGCAGCATCACCCGGTCACCGATGACGGAGCGCTTCGGGCACTCGAAATCATCGAGCGGCATTTTGGGCAGTATGAAGAGGTGTACCTCACACCGCTGCTGCGAAAGCTTTCGGAGGTCATGAATGATGACCGGTACGACCCCAAGGTGCTCATCAACACACTTGAAGAATCGGGGGCGGTGTGGCTCGAGAAGCGACGTGGCACTCCGCACGACTACACCGTGCTACTCGTTGACGTAACCCATCCCGACGTACAAGCTGCACAGGAGAAAATCGAGTCCACCCCCGACTATCAGGGTGATGGGAGTGACGCACGGTTTTCCCCGTCTACGGAATATGACCAGGCCTACGGCACACCGTCCGAGGCATTGCCGGATAACAGGGGTTCGGACGGATCCCATCGGCACCAGGACGAACTCACTGATGGCGTACCGGACGAGTCATCCGAAGACACCTCCCACCCAAACGGTGCCGAACCGAGCAAAGACGGCAGTACGTCTTATGATGACAGCAACCCCCGATCGCAGTAACGACCTCACGCTGCACACTGTAACCATATATTTTTTAAGTGACATACATGAAAGACGAACTTACACCACGTCAAATTGTCGAGGAGCTCGATCGGTACATCATCGGGCAGGATGATGCGAAGAAGAATGTAGCCATCGCGCTTCGTAATCGGTGGCGGCGGCGGCATGCTCCCGAGGATATGCGGGAAGAGATCATGCCGAATAATATCATCATGATCGGCCCCACCGGTGTCGGAAAAACGGAAATTGCCCGCCGGCTGGCCAAACTCTCCGGCGCGCCCTTCATCAAGGTTGAGGCATCGAAATTTACGGAAGTGGGCTACGTGGGTCGCGACGTGGATAGCATGATCCGCGATCTTACGGATATCGGCATCAACATCGTGCGAGAAGAGCACGAGCAGGAAGTTCAGGGACGTGCGCGGGAGCTTGCGGAAGAGCGTATCCTGGATGCACTGCTTCCCTCCTCCCCGCAGACCCGGCAGAAGCAGGAATCGACGAAGCCATCATCTACTGTTTCAGGACCCGGGTTTGTCGTAACCAGCGACGTAAACGGAGACAACGACGGAGAAGAGGAATCTACACCTGCCTCCCGTACGCGAGAACGTTTTCGCAAGATGCTCCGCGAGGGTGACCTGGACGATCGGGAGATTGAGATTGAAGTATCGAGCAGTGATCAATCATCCATGCTACAGGTCTTCGGACCAATGGGTATGGAGGAGATGGGAATGAACCTGCAAGAGCTATTCGGCAACCTCGGCGGCGGACAGCGCAAAAAGCGCCGCGTGAAGGTCGCTGATGCGTGGGAGCCGCTTCAGCAGGAAGAGGCTCAAAAGCTGATCGATATGGATAAGGTCAAGAGCGAGGCGCTGGAGCGGGTGCAACAATCCGGCATTGTGTTTATCGACGAGATCGACAAAGTGACCGTCCGTTCCTCGTCTCGTGGCGGCAATGGTGGTGGGCAGGACGTATCGCGTGAAGGCGTGCAGCGCGATCTCCTACCTGTAGTGGAGGGAGCAACCGTAACCACCAAACACGGAATGGTTAAGACGGATCACATCCTCTTTATCGCCAGTGGAGCGTTTCATGTCGCCAAGCCGAGTGATCTAATCCCTGAACTACAGGGGCGCTTCCCGATCCGCGTGGAACTCAACAATCTGGATGCAGACGACTTCTTCCGGATCCTGACTGAGCCGCGCAACGCCCTGATCAAACAGTACCAGGCGTTAATGGCATCAGAAGGCGTCTCCATAGAGTTCACTGACGATGCCATCCGCGAGATTGCGAAAACGGCTGCGGAGGTAAATGCCGAAGTTGAAAACATCGGAGCACGACGCCTCCACACCATTCTGACTACGCTTCTGGAAGACATCCTCTTCGACATACCTGACACTGTTGAGGCGGATGAAGTGACCATCGACCGTGATATGGTCAAGGAGAAACTGGACGACATTGTCTCCGACCGGGACCTGAGTCAGTACATTCTGTAGCCTCAGCGTAAGCCGAGAGAATGGTTAGACATACAAAAAGCCGGGCATCCTCGACGGA
>SLED01000280.1 GCA_007124945.1 Salinibacteraceae bacterium
AAGGGTGCATCTCCCTCCTGCAGACCATTTTCCGCGTACTGTTCAGCGTCGTCAAGATTGCCCTGGAAAAGATGAATGCGGGCCAGAATCGTATGAATCACACGGCTATCGTACTCGGAATCACCGCCGTCAAGATAGTCGCCTGCAAGTGGAAGAGCATTGTTCTCCAGCCGATCGACGGCTTTCGCGTACATCTCATCGGAGGGTATGAAGTCCCCACGATCCGGGCTTTCAGGCGATTCGAGTTCGGAGATTACACCGCCTCCTTCCTGCTCACTTATCCCGAAGAAGGTGGCCCAGAAATAGCGCGCCAGGCCGCTATGAAATTCAGCGTTAAACAGCGCACGCATACGCTCCGGATCTGCCTCCCCTTCAGGCCACCCTCCCTCCTCCGGGGAGAGCCCATCAATAATATCGATACGGCGAAGCAGGTCATCAGCGAGAAAGCGATACTCACCGAGCTGAATGAGGCTTCCATCAACCGAGTTATTGTCCAGCACGATGTCAGCTGCATCGAGCTGCTGAAAGGTTGGGAATGTAGCACCGGATCCTCCAAAAATGAACTGGTCCGAGAGCATACTTGCGAAAAGACCGGTGCGGTCATGCGTGGAGGCAAAGCGACCCTGCACGCCGCTAATCAGGAAGTCCGCCTGATCAGCGGTGTTTAATTCTTCGTCAGCTGCTGTATCAATTGGGTCGTCTACATCCTCTACCAGCTGATCGCATGCCGGCAACAACAGCACTATTACTGCGAGGGCTGAATACAAAAACGTTCTCATGGATCTCTATCAAACTATGGTATCAAGTCGAAATAGCGGATAGCAGGTCAGGCGCACCGCCATTGATTGGCGGTGCGCCACCTGCAGTGTGCTTCGTTTAGAAGCCGAGGGTTACATTGATGGTGAACTGACGCGGCGTCGGCAGCGTGAGGAAATCCTGTCCACGGCTGAGAGACCGACCACCGTCAAAGTTGACTTCAGGGTCAGCGCCTGAGTAGCCGCTGATGGTGAACAGATTTCGAGCAGAGAGACCGACGCGAGCCGTGCTGAGACCACCCAGGTCCGCACGCTGAACAAGGCTCGAGAAATCGTAATTGATGCTCAGCTCTCGGAGCTTGAGGTAATCACCATCCTCAATGAAGTTACCCTGAAAGTTCGGGTTCGTCTGTGCCAGAGCGAAGGCTGTGTCCTCATACTCCGCCGTTCCTGGCGTTAATTCGGCAAGTTCACCGAGCAGTTGGTTGCGCTCTGCATTGGTGCCGTCGAAGGAGGCGAAGCGCAACGTATTATTGTAGACCTGATGGCCAAGGGCCGCCTCTGCAAGCCCAGAGAATGACAGGTTCTGAAATAGCGTCAGGTTGAAGCGGAAGCCAATGTTGTGCTCTGGAATTGGCTGACCAAGCACCTGCCGCTCGTCCGTAGCCTCTGGACCGATGTAGACTCCGTCGTCATCGAACTGTGCGCCTACAACCTCTTCGATGTAGAACGCTGAACGGGGAAGTCCTTCCTTAAGAACATTCAGGTCAAACCCGTCGAAAATCGCGTCAACGTCACCCGTATCCGTTACCTCACTTGACTGGTAACTGTAGTTAAGCGAGAGATCGAGGCGGGCATCTTCCTGCAACACCGGTGTCAGGCCGAAGGAAAGCTCAACACCTTCCGTTTCGATTCCACCGACGTTACTCGGCAGGGTGTCTGCACCGAAACCTGTAGAAAATGCCAGCGGTGAGTCGATAATCGAGTTCGTTGCGAAGGTCCGAAAGTACGTCGCTTCGAGTGAGTAACGATCATAAAGATCTATGTCGACACCCGTTTCGAGCTCACCAACGCGTTCAGGAACGAGCTGAGGATTACCGACTGACCCAACGGCAGCCCCAGCACCAAACCCTGCTGCACGCGCATCAAAACGGAGGGCTTCGCCATCAATTACTCCCGGCAGATTACCGGTCTCGCCATAGGCTACGCGCGGCCGTAAGAGCGTAAATGCCTCGGGCGCAAAGTCGAACTGGTCCAGGCGCACGGCAAGGCTACCGCTCGGGTACCATACGTCCGTGACACCTTCACCGAGTGCCGTGGCAACATCTCTCCGGATTTGTCCGGTTAGAAAGTACGTTTCATCAAGCACGAACTCTTGCTGGGCGAATATCCCACCGGTACGCTCGTTGAGAAAATCCTCATTAAGCGTAGTGAAGTCGTCGCCCGCGCCGATGTTTGTGATCACGTCAGTGGCAAACTCTTGCGCCGTACCAAAGGACGTGGTCAAGCGACGCTGCGTAAACTGACTGCCTAAAAGCGTCGTCGCAAAGAGACCGTCGCTTAGCTCATAGCTGTACTGCGCCTGGATATCGGCATTAAGCTGCTCGTTCGTACGGTTGAAGATGTTGCGTTCACCCTGCGTACCTATACCGGAATAGTTGAGTCCAAACGGCCGTGTTCGATCCTGCCGCCGAGTAGATCCATCATACCCGGCCGAAGCGGAAATCGTCAGGTCATCAATAGGCGTGTAGTTAGCCTGTAACGACCCCACAAAACGGTTCACGCGCTGCTTGTCATCTATGCTGAAAACAGCAAGGCTATCCGTTATGAAGAACGGAACGGGGCCGAGAAGAGCCTCACCAATTGCCCCCTGAATACTGTTATCATTTTCAGGACGCTCAAGGATGTTCACCGTGTATCCTGCGCTTGCACGAACACTCAGCTCATCAATCGGGAACGCCTCAAAATTGGCCCGCAAATTCGTTCTGTCACCACTGTTGTTCGGAAGGTGTCCATCTTCTCTCCTGTTATCTACAGAGGCAAAGTACCGGACCGATTCCGTTCCACCCGAAAGGCTAACCTGGTGCTGCTGAATAGAGCCACGGCGAAAGAGTGAATTCGTTAGATCGCCACGATTCACCTCTCCATCATCGAAAACCTCCGGGTCAAAGGTCTGATTGCCCTGCTCGTTAAACCCGAACGTTCCCCGATATTGGATATCGTAGGTAGGTTCTGCCGAAAAGCTACCGCTCTTCGTTGTGATGAGCACGACGCCGTTAGCACCTTCCGTACCATAAATGGCAGCACCGGAAGGCCCGCGGACGACATCAATGGATTCGATGTCATTCGGATTGAGATCGGCGAGCGTAGAAATTCCCTGACCGCCACCACCAAATCCAGCGATTTCAGAATTGTCTACGCGAACGCCATCAATGTAGACAACCGGCTGGCCGTCTCCTCCAAGGCCGCCACCACCGCGAACATTGAAACGAATGCCACCACCAACATTCCCGGATGCGGCCTGCACGTTAACACCGGCAACATTTCCGGATATCAACTGACTGACGTCCTGGAAACTTGCTCTCTCTGTGAGATCACCGGCATCTACACGTCCGACGGAAACCTGAGCCTGCCCTCGATCGCGCTGTATACCGAGTCCGGTGACAACCACCTCTTCAAGATCAGCAAGGTCTGGCTGAAGTTCGATGTCAAACTCGGTAACAGCATCCGCAGTAACCTCAATTTCCTCCTCGAATTCGAAGAAGCCGACGAAGGACACACGAATCGTCTGCGTACCCGCAGGCACACCATCAATCCGGTAAAAACCATCGACATCGGTTGCGGCGCCCAGGTCTGTGTCGGCGATAAGCACGTTGGCTCCCGGCAACTCCTCACCGGTCTCACCATCCGTTACTGTACCCTCCACGACTCCGGTTTGCCCATAAGCTGTACCAACAACAAATAGCATGAGCGTAAAGACCACGCTCAATCGTCTTAATCCTTTATTCATTCCGCGTTAATACTAATTGATATAGAAACGTATCGATGCAAATTCGCAAGCGCAATGTCCGCAGTGCGCAAAAGCTACTTTTTAAGTATGGGAAGTTTGTTATCAGAATGCAAATACAAATATCGAGAACACAAACAATCGTTACTTTAATTCGAAGATAAGTTCATATTATGTTAAGAAAAACCATACACTAATGAATCCTACGTAACAAAAAAGCCCACCGCCGCGATTGGCGATGGGCTTTCTGTATTGCAGGAATGTCCTGTCAACGAGAGGTTTAGATCTCGTTCGGCAGGTTCGGGTTGTTCAGCCGCTCATCAAGCGTGATCGGCA
>SLED01000311.1 GCA_007124945.1 Salinibacteraceae bacterium
CGTGTTCACGGCCGCCCGCTTCTTCACTTCCGACCAAATCATCTGCTTCTGGGTGAAGAGCCGCTGTTCACACCGCTTCCGGAACGACTCCCCCTCAATGTCGGCAGTAAACTTCCCTTTCTTCTCGAGGGTCGTTTTAATCTGCTTCTCTCCGTTGTAGTTGTTGTCTGTGAACTGCATCACGAAGTCAGCGGAGCGCAACCCGTCGAAGTGCGGGTACGTGAGGGTCGTGAAGGTTTCCCGTGCAGCGCTCAATAGTTGGAGCTTCTTCTCATCCTCAATGTCCTGAGCAGCAGTATACTGCGGATCATTTGATGATACTTTTTCCTCCTCCATCTCGTCGAGAATGTACCGAATTGCCTTCAGCTCTGCGGCCTTTTCGAGAAGGTGACTCAGCGTCCCTTTTTGACCGCTCAGAAAGAGCACGCGGTTTTTGAACGACAGGTCGGCGTAGAATGCTTGCAGGTCATCGCTTAGGCCCTTCATGCCTGTCGGCTCTGCGATCACAAGCGTGACTTTGTCTGACGTAACCTCAATATCATCGACTGCGGGAAGTGCCTGTACGCGCTGATACACATCCTTCATCGATGGCTCAAAAAGCCCCTTCAAGAAGTCACGGAGTTCGACGAGCCGAGAGTCTCTCCCGTAAGACTCCGCCGTTGTCTTCAACTGCGCGTTGATGTTCTTGATATCCTTGAAGAGCAGGCGGCCGTCCGTGTCTGTGTGGAGGTACCAGGCCGACGTGTAGAACGGCTTGAGTACCTCCTTCTCGATCCGGCTTACCTCCCGGTTGGGTGTACAGAGTAGGGAGATCACTTCCGATCGGGTGAGCCCCTTCACGGCCTTAGGCACATTGGCCAACGACGCCATCAACAGCAATGCAGCGGCGTCTCGGGCATCACGGCCGTCTCGATTGCTGTCAATCGTCTCCGCGACTGCCGTCCTATCCGATGCAATGTCGTGGCTAATCGCGTTTTCCAGCTTCGGATTGATGCGGGTAACCTTCGTAAGCGTATCCTTGTGGTTGAGGTCAACGTCGTACGGGTGAACCAGGAGGCGCTCCTCTGCCCGTCCCGTCTCGTACATATGCGCAATAACGGTGCGCATAAGGCGTATGAGGTCTCGCGTTTGCTGAAACCCAGGGTTCTCTCGGAATCGCGCGTAGAGGTCACGAATGGAAAAGTGGAAGGGATACGCCTCCTGGATGCGCCGAGCGTATTCCTCTGGAGACGCATCGGTAACGTCCATCTGCTTCGCGTCCTTCACTGCCTGAGCATACCCTCGGGCGATGTTCTGCACGTCCTCCTCTTCCGGAAGCGATGCGAAGATTTGCTTCCGGAGGATGTGGTAGATCTCGTTCGTGTTCTGGCGCACCGGCTCCAGCTGCATCGCGCTGCGGCTGGCCTCATTCTCCAGATTGTTGAGCGCCTGGCCAATTTGCTCGCTGCCCTCTCCATAGGTTGCGGTGAGGTCGGAAATCACCACGCACACGTTCTCCAGCTCAGGGCGGTTGACCGCGACGAGAAGGTTAGAGAGTGCCGTCGTGGTTACGGTCGCGAGGTCAGCATTCCCAATCTCTTGCGACCGCGCATGGGCAAAGTAGGGCGGCAGTTCATCCAGGAGAATCAACAGCGGTTCTCCCTTGAGGAGATTGACCCAGGCGGTCTGTCCAGGCGCAGACAGGGGACTGTAGTACTCGCTGAACTGATCCTTCTTTCCGAGTTGCTCGGCGATGGCTCCCCATATACCGAGCGGAGCATCACTCTCTCGGCCGGTAAACGCAGCGACACGCACACTGCCCAGGTTCGGATCGTAGCTGCTCTCGAGAACATCTTCGCGAAGCTCCGGATGCTTCGCGAGAAGGCCCAGCGCAATCATGTTGTGCGTTTTTCCTCCTCCCATCGCCTGCGTGAGGAGAAACGTCCCTTGATTCGAGCGTCGGGAGAAGCGATCAAACGCCTCCCGGAGCAGCGTCCGCATCCCGTCGGTCACATAGTTGGTCTCGAAGAAATGATGGGCATTAATCCGGTCCTCAATGAGGTCCGTGAGGTCCAAGACCGTGCTTTGGAGACTCGGGTCGAATACTTCATCACGGACGCTACAGAGCTGTTGAAGTGACTTCATGGACGGAAAAAGAGACCGTATGACAAATGGAAATAGGAGCGAAGATTAGCCTGGAGGGCGCGACCGAACAGCATACGACGTCTGAAACCAAATGAACAGAGTATACACCGCCGTGAGCTCTGAGGATACGGTTTTGCCAGCTATGCAATATGGTGGTTCTGCGGTCGAAGAACAAGGAGTGCTTCTCACCGCGATATTCTCTCTGCCTTACCTGTATAGGTTCAGCCGGCTCCGTCTTGTGTCCTCAAAAGGAAGATTCATCACACAGCGCAAGGTGGACACCATCTACGTGGAGCTCCCCGGCTCCTACCACAACATGGCCGCCCGCCCGAGCCAGCTCATCACCAAGGTGGATCACATCCTGGCGTGGATGGAGCGGTATCGATGAGATGCATCGCTACACTCCTCCCCTGCGCCGGTGGGCGAGCTGTTGATTCCTTGTGCCTCCCGTCTCGGGGGCACTTGCACGCTGGACCATCTCGGTCCAAGCGCACAGCGCGATGCTAACCATTTGGTTGAACGCCAGCCCAGGGGGTGGATGCCGGTTTTCAGTCGAAAGCCTCTTCCGTGCTCAGTTCGCATTTTGGCGTGCCTCTCGCAATTGATTTTTCCCACTGTCATTGCCACACGTGCCTGCACCGGTCGTTGCGCTGCCCTTTTCCATTCTGTAGGGCAAGCTACGCGTGGATTCAGGGTTGACAGGAAGGCATCACTGCCGTTGGGTAGCCGCGAAGGGTGTAGCAGCATCCCGTCCTCCGAGGAAAAAGTGGCTGCGAGTATGTGGCCTGCAGCCAAGGCCGTAGTGAAAACCGGGTCGAACGAATGGATAACCATCCGGCCTCTGCCCACTACATCATGGCTCGGATACCAGTACAAACAGGCGTGAAGCAGGAACCCTCTGCTCTGTGTTTGTTATAACGTTTATAATATACTCAAACTTAGTTCAGCACCAGATTCACTAAATGGGGAACGGTATTGCCCTCAATGTTGAGGGTCTGAGTGTGGCGGGAGTGATGGATGGATGTAAAGCTTCGTCAGACGGACCATACCCTGATCGCTGGCCTGGCCGGTGATTGGGAATTGGAACAACCGACGCCACGCTTCGACAAGCTCTTTCATGAGCTTCCCGAGGCGAGCGCGGTGCAAGTCGTGGGCTTCGACGCCACGAATCTCGGCACGTGGGACAGCAGCCTGCTCACGTTTCTGCTGCAAGGGGTTAAGTACTGCGAGGCGAACAACCTTACGTTCGACGCGGAACGTTTGCCGGAAGGCATCACGCGTCTCCTTGAGCATGCACAGGCGGTACCGGAGCAGGAGATCGACCCCGAGGTGGAGAACCCCTCGTTTATCACGCGACTCGGCGAAAAAGGCGTCTCCGCGTTCGACGCCGTGATGGTGGCGGTCACGTTTGTTGGTGAGGTCGCGGCCGGCCTTGCCGGTGTGCTTCTGTTGCGCGATCGGATGCGCTGGCGCGATTTCTGGGTCGTGGTACAGTCGAACAGCGTGGGTGCACTGCAGATCGTTACCTTGATTAGCTTCCTTGTGGGGTTGATCATTGCCTTTCTGGGAGCCGTTGTGCTGCGCCCGTTTGGGGCCGGGTACTTCGTCTCCTACCTGGTCGGGTACGGCATGCTCAGAGAGATGGGTGCTCTGATGACGGGCATCATCATCGCCGGCCGCACGGGCGCGGCCTTCGCCGCCGAAATTGGCACCATGAAGATCACCGAAGAGATCGACGCGCTCCAAACGCTCGGGCTTTCGCCGGTGAATCACCTCGTGTTGCCGAGAGTCCTGGGCCTCTTTCTGATGATGCCCCTGCTTACGATCTACGCCAACTTTATCGGCATCATGGGAGGCATGCTTGTTTCGATTACGCTGCTGGAGCTCTCTGCAACGCAATTCATCGGCGGCTTGCTAACGCCCGTCACCCTATCCGATGGCCTCCTGGGTGTTTTCAAAGGATCCGTTTTC
>SLED01000218.1 GCA_007124945.1 Salinibacteraceae bacterium
CACACTCGATATGTTAAAGCCTCTTGCTACTCTCGCGCTACTAGTAGCGCTTGTTTCAAACACTGCGTGTGCCCCTGACGACGTCGCGCCTCCGGAGCCGGAAACGATTGATGTGGATGCTCCGGAAATCGTTATTCCCAGACACCTCGACGAAGACGGGCAGCCACAGCTTGAAGACCATGCCGTACGATTCCGTGACGTGCATCTTCGCATGCATGCCATCGGTATTGGAGGCTCTATTCACCGCAGTTCGCAGATGGGCCATGCGTCATACAATGCAGAGCTTGCGGGTGACCCTATGCGTGATCGGGGGCGCACATGGGTAGATCAAGTGCAATTTGTGGAGGCATCGTTCAATCATGATGGCGCGCTCGCGCCCAGGCTCGTCCTGGAGCCTGAATCAGGTGATTGGACGCGACCCGACACCGTGCATTTGAGCGACTACTCGCTCGCAGCCCTCGCGTATCATCCACACCACCGTGGAGATCGGTTTGAAGACCACGGCCTCTATGAGTCGATGACCTACATGCCCGCGACGTACATGACACGCCCGGGGGTACATCTGCTGTCTCATTACTATTCCGGCGGTCAGTTTTTCCCGAGTCGGACGCATGAGGGTACAAGCCTCCACAGTATGAGCCACGGAACCGCCGGTATTCACGGACTAATCTACGCGTATGTCCGGTGGCACAAACCTGGAGGAGCCGATGATATGGGACAGCTGTCGGAAGAACAACTCCGCGCCTGGCTTCAGCATACCCCGGACGATCTGGTGCAGATTGCCAGGGAAATTGCGACCGCATTTGATGACGCGTGGGATGATGAGGTGAATTTCTACCGGTTTGCAGAAGAGCCCGAAGACGTGAATCTGGAGACGGTAGGCGCGCTGCTCCGCGGCCACAAAGGACTGTACGAAATGCTCTACGTCTTCGGAGATGACAATGATAAACGGTTGGCCGAAGACCTTTTTGAGCGGAGCACCGTGATCCTCGAGCAGGTAGTTGACCTGGCTCAGCCGTGGGGCTTACCCGCATCGGTCCGATTCACAGATGAGGGGATTACAGCCGCCAGCGATGTGGTAGACTCCGAATCGCTCTGGCTTTTTGTCAGCGACTTTACCAGCGGCTTCTCTTACGCTCGCGAGCGCGAAGGTACCTCCCGCTTCCTGGAGCGCACGAGTCCGGAGCTAATGGAGGCTATCGGATCCTTCCTCGACGACATGCTGCAGGGAGCCCTGTCCCATCAGTTCAATGAGGATGGCTACCTCGTCAGCCAGGTTTCTCTGGAAGATGGTGCCGTGGTCGACGATAGGCGCAGCACTGCAGCAATAGGCGCGTTTGTTACAGCTGCCGCTGACGCGTATGGAGCCGGTCCGGCATTTGCCAGCGCCGGAGACTGGG
Organism: Salinibacteraceae bacterium; assembly: GCA_007124945.1. GTDB lineage: Bacteria > Bacteroidota > Rhodothermia > Rhodothermales > Salinibacteraceae > Tc-Br11-B2g6-7. Next base: position 1,401 of record SLED01000218.1, read on the forward strand.
AAGAAGCAGATGAAGAAACGGTAGAACGCAGTAGAGCGCTGTACGACACGATCCTCCATCATCTTGAGGCGCTGGATGAGCTATTTGTCGCGGATGTAGCGGTAGCCGAAGCACATACAGAGTAGGAATTCATTCATTTAATGAGACGGCATCGTTGACGCAGCGAAGGAGTCTGAGAGCCTGTCGGACTTAGCTTGCGAAGCTGCACATGCGATCCTTCGCCCATTAAGATCCCGCTTTTTCGGTCCTTAGCACCACTACGAACCTCGAAAGTCGTGTCTTGCTGGACGAAAATCTATCATGTTTGCCGTATCGGCCGTAAGCCCGGCACACTCCTGGGGACCACCGTTTCCCGGCGAAGGTATCTACAAGCTACGGCACCGGTCCTTTTCCGCTCCTGGAAGCACTTAGTATGCAGCGCATAGGACGCTACACCAAATCATGGATTAAGACGCTCCGGGACTACACCCGGGCCCTCATCCAGGACTTCCAGAACAAGGAAATCTTTCTCTGGTCGCAGGCCATTGCGTTCAAGGTACTGGTTACTGTTGTACCGATCTTGATTCTGGTGACGGCCATTGTCGCCTTCCTTTTGCAGCAGGAGCAACCATTTGAGCAGGTGGCATCGGTGGTACAAGAGCTGCTACCGGCATATCAGAGCGAGCAGCTTATCTCCTTCCTCGATCAGCTACAGGCCGCCGGTACTGCGCTCCTTGGAATTGGTGTCATCGGGCTCTTCCTCTCCGCGGTAACGCTAATGACGACTCTGCGTCTGGTAATCGTTTCAGTGTTTGACGAGGACTGGCACTCAAGACGATCCCTTATCCAGGGATACCTGATGGACGCCCGGATGGTGCTTCAAATAGCGGTGTTCTTCCTCTTGAGTGTCGCCCTAACGGTTTTTGTCTCGAACATCGACACCACGGGCGCGCGACTGCTTTCGTCAGTGGGGCTTGAGTATGGGGTGTTCGAAGCCGGGTGGAAACGCACCTTTCAGCTTATAGGGTACCTCCTACCGCTTCTGTTGACCATATTGGTATTTGCGCAGTTATATTATTTCTTACCCATGCCACGGCCCAGCGTGCGCGGTGTGATGATCGGTGCAACCATCGCAGGAATCTTCTGGGAAGTCGTGAAAGCAGCTTTTACCGTCTATGCGAGCTACGTAGGGCAATTCGAGCGATTTGCTGCGGAGGCGCCCGGCCTGGGCCGCCTGGGTGAAGCATTTGGCCTGATCCTCTTTTTCGTGTTTTGGGTGTATTACTCGGGTGTCGTGTTTATTGCGGGATCACTTATCACGTTACAGTATGATAGACGCGAGCACAGCAACGAGGAGCAAACGGATGGCGTAGAGGCCAACGGCGAATCCGAAGAGATCGCGTCCTCCTCCCCGGCTGGCACCCCTTCACAAGGCAACTCTTCATGATGTATTTGCCGACAAGGCCGGTCGCGTGCCTGGAATCGATGGTTCCGGGAGGACGTTTAGACGCGTTGCTGCGGCGCCTCGTAGCCGCGGTCGCTCTACTTTGCGTGTGCACAGCTCCCGCACTCGGACAGTCAAACCTTACTGAGGTAAACCGGGAAACGACGGTAGAGCGCGTCTCCTTCGTTTTCGAGGGTTCACAAACCTTCGGCGCCGACAGGCTCCAGAATCAGATTGCAACGCGTGGCCCCACCTTTGGCCAGCGTGTTCGTGGGTTTATTCCTTTGCTTAGCGCCTCCCCTCCGCGCTTCGACCCGATTGAGCTCCAGCGCGACGTCCACCGGCTTACGCGCTTCTACCAGCGCAACGGGTTCCTGCAACCAACAGTCGACTACCCGAACTCCCACGTAGATACCACGCGCAACAGCATCCATGTGATATTCGAGATCGAGGAAGGTCCCCCGATCATCATCGAGGACGTCAACTTTTTCTCGGAGGATGGCCGCTATGCTTCAATGCTGTTCGAAGGAGAAGAGCAGGAAGGCTGGTACCGTCTTCGCAACCAGATCACATTTCAGTCAGGAGAGCGATACACCGAAGGCGAAAAGATCAATATTCAGGACCGCGTGCTCGCCTGGCTTCGCAACCGGGGCTTTGCATTCGCCGACGTTGAGGCGCGTGCGAATGTAGATTCCACATTCTCCGTAGCGGATATCGAGTTTACGCTGGACCCCGGCCCTCGCGCAAAGTTCGGCGAGGTGATCATCGATGGCAATGACCGCGTCAGTGACGAGACGGTCATGCGCACCTTGCCGTTCGAGCCGGGCGATCGGTTCTCCAACCACATGCTTGGCCGCGGGCAATCCGCGCTCTTTCAGCTGGGCGTCTTTCGCAGTGTGCTTGCCGACGTACCCACTCAGCCGGCGGACACCGTCGTGAATGTGCGCTACCGGCTGCGTGAGGGGCGTATGCGTACGATCTCAGCCGAGACCGGATATGCACGGGAAACGGGAATTGGGCTGCAGGGGCGGTGGCGCCATCGTAATTTCCTCGGTGGGGCCCGGCAGCTGGACCTGGCGGCCGAAATGCAAACTGGGCTCCTCGCCCAGCCTTCGGGTGTTCTTGGCGATATCGAAGCGCCGTTCTTCGCAGAGTTCTCCCCCAGCCTCAGGCAGCCCAACCTGTTCTCCCATCAGTTTGCGCTGCTTGTAAACCCCTTCGGCCGCATCATTCGTGATCCCCTTTTGCCGCAGGATCCTCTCCTCCCCGAA
>SLED01000415.1 GCA_007124945.1 Salinibacteraceae bacterium
ACCATGACGAATATAGTAGGCGGGCGCAGGGTTTGGAATTCAGACTAACATTCTTTCCCCGCTCCAGCCCGTCATCCTTAGCGCAGGATTGCCCTGCAATCCGGAGACGAAGGGCGACGGGCGCATCCTGCTTCCCGACTGCGCTCGGGGGATCTCTTGGATCTCGGCTGCTCATGCCCACAGATCGACGGTCCCGGGGCGCGCCGGAGGGTGCACCATCAACGAGCGCCGCAATCACACAAGAAAGAAGGCTACACCTGCAACGGGTTTACGAAATCCGGCAGGGCCGCTTCGATCTGTTCGCGTCGCTCTTCCATCCAGGGCGGCAGGATTAGCTTCTCGCCAAGCTTATCAGGCGCCTCATCTCGGTCATAGCCTGGACCGTCGGTCGCCAGCTCAAACAAGGCCCCACCCGGCTCGCGAAAATAGACCGACTTGAACCAGAATCGGTCGATTTGCGGAGAAGGCCTCAACCCAACTTTCTCGACGATAGACCGAAGCTGTTCCTGCTCCGCATCGTCTTGCATGCGCCAGGCAATGTGGTGAATGCCACCCGGTCCCCAGTTCCCGGAGCCACGCTCGTCCACTTCTCGAAGTTCGACGATCGTACCCGACGAATTTTCCGAATCAGCGTAGCGGTGCCACTCGCCGTCCGACCCGTGACGTGTGAAGCCCATGACGCGCGTGAGCAAGGTATCCGTTGGCTTCAGACTTCGCTCCAGAATGCGGGCGCTGTGTAAACCACGAATCTGATGCTCCACCGGGACTGGGCTATCATCCCATGGCGCAAATGAACGCTCTTCCTGAATACCAACGAGGGCGGCCGCCATACCATCCGGGTCCGTGAAGGGAAGCACCTCCCGGCCGAATCGCTCCTCAATAGGATTCACTGACACGTCGTGCGAACGCAGACGCGCTTCCCAGTAGGAAAGGCTGTCACGGGGCACCGCGAGCCCCACTTCTACGATCTTTCCCGCACCGGGCGTGGCAGGGCGTGCTCCAGGCCACGGAAAAAAGGTAAGACCTGTGCCCGGCGTGCCATCTCTATCAGCAAAGAAAAAGTGGTACGTATCCGGACTATCCTGGTTAACACTCTTCTTCACCAGGCGCATACCCATCACCCCAACATAAAAATCGAGGTTCTGCTGCGGATCTCCGGCAATTGCTGTTACATGATGCAGACCGCGAAGTGGTGGCGTATTCATAACGGATCCAGTGTTAGCTTATAGTTCAATACGTTCGATAGCGCCATATCGCTCGGCAAAGCGGCCAAGGCGCTTGAGCTTTTCGGTTACCTCGAGTTGCTCCTCGTAGCTTAGTCCTTCGGTCAGCGTTTTGATCAGTTCGGCATGCTCGGGAAACACCTCTTGCACAAGCTCGCGGCCCGTGTCCGTCAGATCGACGTGAAGCACCCGGCGGTCCTCTGTGCACCGCCGCCGCTTCAACAATCCGCGTTCTTCCAGCTTATCGATTACATACGTAGTGCTTCCGCTGGTGAGCAAAATTCGCTGACCAATCTCCCCCATGGGAAGCTCGCCCTTGTGCAAGAGCACTTCCAACACCGCAAACTCCGTGAGGCTCAGGCCATGCCGCTCCACCTGCTCGTGCAACGGCTTTTCGATGCTACGAAGCGCCCTCGTGAGCACGACCCACAGCCGAAGCGCGGCCTCCGTTTTCTCATTCGTGATCATACGCACTCCCTTTGGAATACAGAAGTTCAGTTTCAAAGTATTTAATTGTTCAAACGAGTACCGGTTCCTTAGGATGCGTCCGTGAGGTGAAGCAGAGAGGGGTTGCCGCAGCTCTGGCGAAATGCCAACGTGGTGATTTCCCAGAGGCGCCCCTGAGCGAGAGGTTCTGAAGCGTTGTTAAAGTGCGCGATGCAGGGCGTCGCAAAACGACACCGCACGGCGCACGAATCGCGATGCATCGGGATGATGCATTTCAGCGTCGGTGTCCAGAAGCCGCGTTGCCGTAGTCTGCAGTTGACGGGCTTCCTCTACAAGCGCTTCGGGAAGGTCGGGGTAGAGGCTCAGCATTCGCTGATGGATGGGCTGTAGCATGCGCGCGGCCCGTTGGATTAGCATCAGTTCACTGCCGCGGCGTACGAGCCGCATGCGACGATCGACGGGCCCCGGATCGGATGAAGATGAGAGACTTGCGTGCAGTTCCACGAGCACATCGGTGAGTTCCCGCGCAGCCTCTTTCAGATAGGGTCGTACCCAATGAGCGCCTTCCTGCGTCGTGGGGTCATGTCCTGCACGTCGCTCGTTGATGCTGTTCCACACGTCAGCTGCGGTCGTGAGCGTGGAGAACAGACTTAGCGCCTCGGCCACGGCAGCTTCTGCGTGATGCGACTCATCATTTCCGGGCATGGTAGTGCAGACGCTTGATTACAAAGCTAAGCACGAAAAAAAGAAGCAGCCGCAGCGGTTACGCCACGCCTGCTTCTACAGTTGATGTACCAGTGAGTTACACCTCGAGGTATCGCATAAATTCGTCCACCCGATCCTGGAGGTCCGCGGCGTCTTCCTCCTCATTGAACCAGGCCACCACAGTATATCCGTGATGCTCGAGGACATGCCGCGCACGCGCTGTGTCCCGGGTGTCGAGTTTAAGTGTGATGCGAATCTTGCTATCATCCGTCACATCCGTCTCCGTCGCGATCGAGAGGATCTTGATATCGTTTTGCTCGATGGCGTAGGTAAGCTGCGACAGCGCGTAGTCGCGCGGGTCTACCTCAAGGGCAAGGATGGCGCCGCTTTCTTCCGTCCTGAACATCTCTGTAAAGCGTTCGAAGATATCCTGTCGGCGTACGATTCCGATGTAGACCTGATCTTCGTCAGCCACAGGTAATACGGTGAGGTGGTGACGGGTCAGCATTTTCGCTGCCTCGAACACGTGCACGTTGGGGCTGACGCTAACGGGCTCTGCGTTCAGCAGTCGTTCGACGCGCGTCCCCGGGCTGTCTGCACGCAGCAGTTGCTCCTCGGAGACGAGGCCGAGAAGGTGGCCGGCTTCCGTAACTACCGGCAGATGTTCCACCCGCAGTTCGAGCATCAAGCCGAGGGCGTGCTCAACAGAGTCGTCCGGCCTGAGCGGCGGAGTGGTTCCGTTTATGAGGCGATGTATCATCATGGCGTCGCGGGCTATAGGGCAAAAGGTTCAATACCGAACCTGTGCTTAACACGCTGCAAGCGCTGTGCCGTTCTTAAAGTACACCGGGGCTTTGAATCTATATCCGAAATCTCACACATGGATACAAGTCCGGCGTTTGCGAAAGGCGTGTCTGCCAGTGTGATAAAGCCCAACAGGTATGTGCTTTTGGCGTAGCCCGTCGGGTCAAAAGCCTTCTGATACGGGTTATCGGTCATGCCTCAACCGGCGTAAATCCCTCAAAGCGGCGGAGGGCGGGATCGAGGTCTCGTACGTGCTTTTCGGCCGAGCGGAAACGAAGTCGGGCCACTGCACGGGGACGCTCATCCCCATTTTCGCTTCGCGCGTACATGTACTCTTCTGCGAGCACATCAGCCACGTCGTAAATATGTGAAATGAGCCCTGCTTCTGTCATGGGCACGTAAGCAATACGCTCAACGAAGTCCTTTTCGATAACCTGAATGAGGCGTTCTTTTAGCGTATCAAGGCCGATTCCGCGCATCGCAGAGATAAAGGCCACATCTTCGTATTCATTTCTCAGCGTCTCAATTAGCCCCGGTTCATCCAGCGCGTCGATCTTATTGAACACCGTCAAGACCGGTTTTTCGCCGGAATCCAGATCGCTGAGCGTCTTCCGGACGACGTCGATATGGTCTTCAAAACGTGGATGCGTCAGGTCTACTACATGCACGAGCACATCGCTTTCACGCACTTCGTCGAGTGTGCTTTTGAAGCTTTCAATCAGGTTGTGTGGCAACTTCCGGATAAAACCGACGGTGTCGGAGATGAGCACATCCTTGTTTTGGTCGAGCGTAACGCGGCGGGTGGTGGCATCAAGCGTGGCAAAGAGCCGGTCCTCAGCCAGGACGTCCTCGTCAGAGAGTACGTTCATCAGTGTAGATTTCCCCGCATTAGTGTAGCCCACAAGGGAC
>SLED01000170.1 GCA_007124945.1 Salinibacteraceae bacterium
AAATAGCGGCCGTCGGCGCCGTCAGCACCCCGTGAACCCCGATTCTCGCTATACGTTCGTCGAAACATGCGCTGTCCAGCCGTTTTGCAGTTGCGCCGCGAGATAGGTTTTCCTATAATTCGGCGTCGGCAGACTTGCAGCCGGCCTGTGGCATCTCGATTGCCGGCATAGTAGAATGCCCCGCCGGGAGGTAATCTGGGATGCTGCTCGCTGTTCACTCCAGTCCACGCAGAGAAGGTAATCTCGAACGTATGGTGGTACAGACTGCCGAGGAGACCGGCCTTGAGTACGAGTTGATTCGCCTCTCAGACCTGAGCATTGCCGCGCGTAACGGCTGCGTCGGCTGTGCGCGGACGCAGCGCTGTGTCCGTCATGACGATATGACGCCGCTCTATCCAAAGCTGGAGGCGACCCGTGGGGTGATCATGGGCGGCGTGAACTACAACGGCAGAGTCAACGCGCAGGCCCACCTGTTTCTCGAACGCCTTTTCCGCTGTATCATCAGACCCCGGTGTTCCAAGATCTGCCGGTTGCCGTGGTTGCGGTGGGCGGTGAGGAGCCCCAGCGTGCGGCGGACGACATAGTGGCGGACGACATAGTGGAATACCTACGCGACGTGTACTTCTCTCAGGTGGTCGGGACGGCGATCTTCAAGTCCGACAATCCGCCGTGTCTTTCGTGCGGACTCGGTGCCGAATGCCCGGTGGGGATGCCGGCGCTGCACTGGACCGAAGCGCAACGCAGCCGGCTTGCCGCCTGCGGGCTCAAGCTGAAGCGGCGCTTTGAAGACCACCCTGGGGTTGTAGCCGCTTGTCGGAACCTCGGCCGGCAGCTTAAATCTGCGGTGACCGGCGGCTAAAGACGGGCTCCTTCGCTATCGGTCTCGGATTCGGCGTTGTCTCGGCCTCGGCCTTCAACGCGGCGCGGCAACGTTTCCGCATTGACGGCGCGACTCCCGAGTTGCCATGCGAAATACGGTCAGGTTGTCGCAAATGTTTAAGACAGCTGTTGGGATGTCGGGGTATGACAATACGTATGGATATCAAGCTGAAATACGTGATTCTGTTTGTTGCGGATATGGAGCGATCGACGAAGTTCTATGCCGACGCCTTTGGACTGCCAACCGGTTTCATCGTTGACGGCGGTGACTACGGCGAGATGAAGACGGGACAAACTACGCTTTCGTTCTCTTCACTAAAGCTGATGCAGCAGCTGGGAAAGAACCCGGGACGACCGGATACTGCGTCGCCGATCTTCGAGATCGCATTCGAGGTGGACGATGTTGCGGGGGCGCTCGAACGCGCGCTCCGCGCCGGGGCGAGGCTGGTACAGGATGTCAAGCAGGAGTCGTGGGGACAGACTACCTCGTACGTTCACGACCCGGACGGTTATCTGGTAGAGATTTGCTCCCCGGTGACCGCATCGTAGCCGGGTGAGAAGAGCTGCTGTGAGAGATCCGGACGCCGCACGAGCTCCGAGCGGCTTACGCCGAACCAGCGCCGAACCGAGCGCGAAAGATGGGCCTGGTCGGCGTACCTCATTTCGTACGCAGTCTCGAGCGGCTTCGGCACCGCGTGCCAGCGCCCGCGCCACCGCTCGAACACGTGCCAGCTGGGACCAGAATACTGGGGGGTTCCCGGTATGGCGCACCGGTAGCCGTTCAAGCGTACGTCGTGACGCGCCGATGGCGCCTGCAGCGCCGGCAACAGTCATAGACAATGCCGCCACCGTGGCAAGCGCCTCGCCGGCACGCGGGTCAAGCCGAACATCGTCCAGCACGCGAGTAACGCTATGGTCAGGATCATCCTCGGCGGCGTCCAGCAAATGAGGTAGGACGGCCTCGGGCAGTTCCACTCCCGGAACGAGACGATAGCCCACGACGGTAGTGCCTTCGGTCAACCGAGCAGCCATTACGCCGGACTGTAGCGGCGAGAGGGACCAGCGCGGCCGCTCCCCGGGGGTGCTGAAATGCAGTAGATCCCGGCAGCCGTCGGGAACAATGAATCGGTCGCCGGTATGGCTGCAGTGGTAAACCCAGCGTTGCAGTATTGGGTTCGTCGCGGCGTCTCGCACGTGGCGGAGTATAGCATATGGTTGGGATTTCGGGGATGGAGCTCACGGTTTTCGGCAGTATCGGGCAATGCAGCCATGGTGGTACCCAAACACCCCGCAAGACGGTAGGGTTACGAGAAGTTCGGGTTCCTACGAAATCGGGGGAGTTCTGAATCGGTAAGGGAACGCGTTTGGCGTCGGCAGCTTCCCCGATCGTGACCCCGGATAAAACCTACGGGAGGCGAAAAGATGAATGACGTGTCCGTGATAGGGACCGGGGCGATGGGCAGCGCGCTGGCGAACGCTCTGGCGCACTCCGGAGCCGTGGTGACTGTGTGGAACCGGAGCAGGGCTAAGGCCGAGGCACTGACCAACCCGAACGTGGGCTCGGCGGAGTCGGTAGCAGAGGCGCTTTCGGCGAGTCCACTGGTGATCATATCGGTGACGGACCAAGAGATCGCCCGCTCCCTTGTGAAGCAGGCGGGACTCGATCTGGACGGCAGGGTACTGGCTTCGACCTCTTTTGTGACTCTGGATCAGGCCAAGGCTTACGACGCAATGGTGCGAGAAATGGGCGGACGCTATCTGGACTTGTCGATTCCCGCTTACCCGAATGAAGTCCGATCGCAATCCGGGGTCTTCCTTCTTTCGGGGGACCGGTCCGCATACGAGGAGCATCATAGGTGGTTTGAGCGGATTAGCCGAACCGCGACCTTTGTCGATGAGACGCCCGGGGCCGCCTACCTCAGTGAGATGGCTGTCCTGCTTGCTTACCTTCCGATGGCTGTTGGGCTACTGCAGGGACTGCGGGTCTGTGAGCACCACAAGCTCCCTGTGGAGTGGTTTCGAAACCTCGCGCTTGAACTGTATCCCTTCCATATTAGGTCGCTGCTCGATCGTGTGGCCGAGCAACCCGACAGTTCGGCGCGGAACGTGGAGGCATCAGTCGATCAGTGGAGGCAAGGGGCAAAAGAGTATGCGGACTATCTGCAGGAGATGGGGCTGGATCGGGGGATGTACGATGCGCTGCATGCTCTGTTCATTGCGGCATCAGAAGCCGGCCGCGGTGGTGTCGACTGGACGTGCATCGCAGAGCATGCGGTGAAACGCTCGTCGTAAGGTACGGGCGCATTGCGAGCGTGAGGCAACTCACTGGATTGCCCAGAAGAAGCTACCGACATTCGGAGTACTGCCTGAATCGAGTACGATTCCCCGCCACCGTTCGGCGCCGGACATTTCCGGAAAGCGTCAGAAGCTGTTTCCGCCGCAGATAGACAGGAACTGTCGGCCCGTTCCGGCAATCCGTGGAACGCGATATCTGTCCCACTGATTCTATAGAGGAGAGTGATCGACGGAATCCGGTGCAAGCCCGATACCGGGCGCGGGTGAGTGCACACGAGCCGCCCCACGGGATGCGCCTACTGATCCTGGTTGGCCGAGAACCGCGGTCAGCGCGGATCAACTCTTCGTGACCGGTTCGACCGCCAACCCTGCGGCGGCGGCGAGCGACCGCCGGCGCTGGTCAAAACTGATGAAACGGTCCGGACTGAGCTGTAGTGCTGTTACAACGTGCAATACGTCGAGCGTGCGGCATCCGAGTGATGCGGTGTGAGCGCTCAGCTGCCGGAAATCACTGATGCGGCGACTGCCGTCGATTTCCACAACGGCGTACTGCCCACGCAAAAGGCGATCGTCGAACAGAGTGAGCAGGCGATCGACCGTGGAATCATCAAGCTCGTTCCAGTAAACCTTGAGGCGCAGGGCGTTTAGGAACTCGCACCGCAGGATGTCAGGCATGGGAACCGGATCGGTCTGGGATTCTAAGCACTGCTGCACGATCTCAGAGCCGTCCTCGCGTATGTAGAGCTTCAAGAACGCGCTTGTATCAAGATAGATCACCAGCGCCCACCACGGTCGGCGCGGATCAATTCTTCGGCGGTGTGCCCCCGTGACGGGACGGCCGTGGCCAGATGATCGTCCCACTCCAGCACAGGCCGCGGACGGGCGGGCACGATCATTGCGGCAGGCC
>SLED01000070.1 GCA_007124945.1 Salinibacteraceae bacterium
CTGTCCGGCGATAAACGCAAAGACCGGCTTCGAAAAGTGGTCCTTGATGTACTCGGCGGCTTCCTCCTCTGCACTTCCACCGATCTCGCCGATCAGCACCACGGCTTCGGTGTCGTTATCCTCTTCGAACAGCTCAAGTGCATCAATAAAGCGCGTGCCGATAATCGGGTCGCCGCCGATACCTACAGCCGTGCTCTGCCCGAATCCTTCGCGGGTGAGCTGATCGACCGCCTCATACGTGAGCGTTCCCGAGCGGGAGATCACACCAACGGAGCCCTCCGAGAAAATCATGGCCGGCATGATACCCACCTTGGCCTCGCCCGGCGTAATGACGCCCGGGCAGTTGGGCCCGATCAGGTGCGCGCCCTTCTTCTTAACGTACTGGTAGGTCGGAATCATATCCTGCACCGGAATACCTTCCGTGATGCAAATGATAACCTTGATGCCCGCATCGGCCGCTTCCATGATGGCGTCGGCGGCAAACGGTGGAGGCACAAAGATGATCGACGTGTTGGCGCCTTCCTGCTCAACCGCTTCCTCAACCGTGTTGAACACCGGCAGGCCGAGATGCTCCTGTCCGCCCTTCCCGGGGGTAACGCCGGCCACCACGTCGGTGCCGTACTCGATCATCTGTTCAGCATGAAAGGTGCCCTCGCTACCGGTGAGGCCCTGCACAACGAGGCGGGTATCAGAATCAACCAGAATGCTCATAGAAGGAGGCTTATTTGAGACAAGAAATACGTTTTAGGGCGGCACGCACTGCTGAAAGATAAGGCTTTCCTCATGCTTCGCAATGGAAAAGCTATGAAAGGTTCATTGCGGCGTTGCCAATCTGTAGCAGCATCGATTCATCAAAGTGGCGACCCAGCAGCTGCATCCCAACGGGTAACCCGCCGGAGGTTTCACCAGCCGGCACCACCAACCCTGGAATACCGGCAAGGCTGGCCGTAACGGTGTACACATCATTCAGGTACATGGCCAGCGGGTCATCCACCTTATCGCCCAGCTTAAAGGCGGGAGTCGGCGTGGCGGGCGTGAGGAGGGCATCGACGTGCTCAAACACCTGATCAAAATCGTTTCGTATCAGCGTGCGCACGCGCTGGGCTTTCTCGTAGTACGCGTCGTAGTAGCCGGAGGAAAGCACGTAGGTGCCAAGCATAATACGGCGCTTGACCTCGTCACCAAATCCCTCCGTGCGGGTATCTGCGTAGAGGCCATCGAGCAAGCTCTCCTGGGTGTCGAGTGCCTGCTGCAGGGATTGCGCACGTTCCTTATTGCCACTTGCACGTGCGCTCTGGAGTGACTCCGTCAGTGCCTCACGCTCCTGCTGAATTCGCTTGCGGGTGTGCTTCACATCCGCGCGGTGGCCGTAGCGGACGCCATCGTAGCGCGCCAGGTTACTGGACGCCTCGGCGGTTGTCAGGATGTAGTACGCGGCGATCCCGTAGGATGTGTGCGGGAGCGACACATCCACAATCTCGGCACCGGCCTCCTTCAGTTCGGAGACGCGCTCCTCTAACATCGCGCGAACCTCGTCGTCAAGACCCTCCGCATAATACTCTTTCGGAAGGCCGATGCGCACCCCTTCTACCGAACCGTTGAGTGCGTCAGCGTAACCCGGGACGGGCACCGAGGCGCTGGTAGCATCCTGCTCATCTTTCCCGGCCATAGCCTCCAGGATGCGCGCGACATCTTCCACCGAATGCCCCATCGGGCCGATCGTGTCGAATGACGATGCGTAGGCTACAAGTCCGTAGCGGCTCACCCGGCCATACGTAGGCTTCAGGCCTACAATTCCGCAATAGGACGCTGGCTGTCGGATGGAACCGCCCGTGTCGGTACCAAGGGCCGCGTGCGCCATCTTGTCGGCGACAGCGGCAGCCGACCCGCCTGATGAGCCACCGGGTACGCGCTCCTGATCCAGCGGATTGCGTACGGGGCCGAAGTAGGAGTTTTCGTTGGAGGACCCCATGCCGAACTCATCGCAATTCGTCTTCCCGATAAAGATGGCACCGGCATCCCGGAGGCGCTTAAGCGCCGTGGCATCGATCAGGGACTCAAAGGACTCCAGCATCTTGGAGCCACAGGTTACCGTGCGGCCGCGCATGCAGAGGACATCCTTTACTCCGAGTATAAGACCTGTGAGGGGCCGCTCGTGCCCGCGGGCGCGCTGGCTATCAAGATACCTGGCGTGGTTGAGCGCACCATCCTCATCAAGTTCAAGAAATGCGTTGATCGAATCGTTTCGCTCGCGAATCCTCTCCAAAAAAGAAGAGACCAGTGACTCGCAGCTGGTCTCGTCGTTTTGCAACGCCCTGTGGGCGTCAGAAAATGTGGCGTACGTCATGTAAGGAAGAACGTATCCGTATCAGCTAAATAGTACAGCGAAAGTGCGGGCAGGCGACTTATCCCTGCCGGGGTTCAGCGGTGTCGGAAGAGGCTTCCGGATCGCTTTGCCGCTCCTGACGCGGCTCCTCTCGGGGCGTTGGTTGCCCCTGCTTGGGTGGCCGTATCGATTCACGGCGATCTTCCACATCGATCTCCCGCTTAATCTCGCTCGTGGCATCCTTAAATTCGCGGATACCCTTACCCACTCCCCGTGCAATTTCGGGGATGCGCTTGGCTCCGAAGACTAACAGGATCACCAAGAAAATAATTACCAGTTCGAACCCACCTGGAAGGCCCATAACAACCGTGATCGGGTGACGTGAGAAGCAAGCTATGCTTGCAAAAACTGCGTGTATCAATAGGATTGGGCTTTACGAACCGCCACTACGGCGGTTCCTCTACTTCGGATACCCACGAAACAGGTCCGGCGTTTTCGTGTTGCTTCGGGCTACATCTGCGCGCCACGCAGGGTCTGTTCCCATGCATTACCCCTGATCTTCCCATGGCTTCCTCTCTATCCCGCGAAACCCTACACTCCTGGCCCAAAGCGGAACTTCATTGCCACCTCGATGGCTCGCTCCGCCTCAGTACGATGCTGGATTTGGCGAAGCAACAGGGCAAGATTGGCCTGCTGCCGTCGGATCATGAAGATGGATTGCGCGAGATACTGAAACAGGTTGATGATTCTGAAACGCTGGAAGCCTACCTGAGGTGGTTTCAATACTCGATTCCGCTAATGCAAACACCGGGGGCGCTCTCCCGGATCGCCTATGAGTTGGTGGAAGACAACGCAAAGGAGAATGTGCGCTACCTGGAGGTTCGGTACGCACCCATCATAGCGACTAAGGAGGGGCTCACCCTGGAGCAGATTAATGACGCAGTGCTGGACGGCCTCAAGCGGGCAGAGCAGGACTTCGATATCAGAACAGGATTAATAATTTGTGGCCTCCGCGATAGGTTCGAAAGCGCGTCGCTGCGACAGGCCGAACTCGCAGTAGCCTATAAGGGGCGTGGCGTTATCGGGTTTGATCTCGCAGGTGGCGAAGCCGGCAACCCCCCGAAGCATCACCTGCACGCCTTTTACCATGCACGAAACAATCTCCTCAATCTGACGATCCACGCCGGCGAGTCATGGGGGCCCGACTCCATTCAGCAGGCGCTCTTCTATTGCGGCGCTCACCGCATCGGCCACGGCATTACATTGCCGAAAGATCCAGAGCTAACCCAGTATTTTGTGGACCACCAGATCCCCCTGGAAATCTGCCCCACCAGCAACGTCCAAACGCACGTGGTGGAAAGTTTTGAGAAACACCCCATTCGAGATCTCGTGGATGCAGGCGTTCCCGTGACCGTGAACACAGATAACCGTCTGTTTAGCCGCACGACAATCACCGATGAGCTCCATCGAATTCATACGCGCAGCAACATTACCGTCGACGAACTGCGCGAGATTGCACTCAATGGTTTTCGGTACGCGTTCCTCCCATGGCAGGAGAAGCAGGAACTGCTTGCCGATGTAACCGCGGCCCTTCCCCAGCCGGCCTCCGCTGAAACCCCTGTCTGGTAACCGACTGCCGGATCCTCAATTATGGATCAGATTATCACGCCGTCTACCGGACTTATCGGGACCGTTCAGCTTCCGCCTGATAAGTCTATTGCGCACCGTGCGGCGATATTCGCTGCGCTC